>DATCTM010000107.1:0-2067 GCA_036567945.1 Vicingaceae bacterium | reverse complement strand
TAATTAAAGACAATAAAACGGTAGCTCCATTGGTAAAACTATCTTTTAGTTTATTGTTTGTTTTGTCGGTAACCATTGCCGGGTTTATGTTTTATCATGCTAGAGAAGTAATGGATTTACTTTACGATTTTGATACTCAGTTTTCATCTAATGTGTTGATAGTACTAATGTTTTGTTATGTTTTTATAGCTACATCTTATATTTTCGGAACATTGCTTACTGCTAATGGAAGTTTAAAATTGCTTAATAAAATTGCAGTTGTAGGTTTGGTAATTAATGTAGCATTAAATTTTTGGTTAATTCCTCAGCATCATGCCGTAGGAGCAGCAATAGCAAGTTTAGCAACGCAAGCAGTTATTATTATAGCTCAGGTAATTGTCACTAAAAATATCTTCAACTTTAAGTTGAATGTTAGCTTTTTAGTTAGAATAAGCTTATTTGCTTTAATCATTTTTGCATCTTTTTTCGGGTTCAAACAGCTGCAGCTTAGTTTAATCACTCATCTGTTAATAGCTGCTACGGTTGGGGTAATTGCTGGTTTATTACTTAAAGTAATTGATTTAAAAGGTATTTGGTTAATTCTTAAGAATAAGGTGGAGTAAAATTATTTTATACTTTCAAAAAACCTTTCCCAACGTATTCTATTAGTTGTTTCATTTTTTTCTATAGAAAATAGGATGGTTTTTGCTTTTCCAACAATATGGTTTTCCGGTAAGAATCCCCAAAATCTAGAATCTGAGCTGTTGTGTCTGTTGTCGCCCATTACAAAATAGTAGTCCATTTTAAAAGTATATTCGTCAGTGGTGTCACCATTAATAATAAAGGTGTTCGCTAATATACTTAATTCATTTTTTTCATAAACTTCAATAATTTGTTCGTATAAATGTATGGAGTTGTTGTCTAACTTAATGGTAACATCTTTTTTTGGAATAATCACTTTACCAAAGTTGTCAATGTTCCATGGGTAAAATGGGTGATAAGGAAAAATGTAATCTGCATAAGCATTAGTAGGAATATTTAGGTTTTTTATGGATAAGGTTTGAGGAATTTGTGCAATAATATTTTTAATACTATCTGTCATGGTAAGTTGCCATAAATCGGTATGTTCTACTTTTCCTCCCTCTGTAATGCTGTATTTTGCTAATGTATCTTGATGCAGTTCTTTACTTAATACTTGATAATTAAACTGAGTAAAAGAGGGAAGCTGCTGTTCTTCATTATTAATAAACAAAATTTTATTGATGAGTTCTAAGGTGTCGCCCGGCAAACCGACACATCTTTTAATATAATACGATTTATCGTCAATAAGTTCTTTGTTTTCTAACGGATAGAAAAAAACGATTATATCATTTCTGTTGATAGTGCTAAGAGCAGGAAGTTTAAAGTTGGTGTAAGGAATTTTAGCCCCATAACTTAGTTTATTTACCAAAATTAAATCTCCCGGCAGTAAGGTTTTTTCCATGGAAGAAGTGGGTATGGTAAATACTTCAAAAACAAATATCCTAATTACAATAACTGTAATAAAAGCAATAATTATAGCTTTAAACCATTCTTTTAGTATTTTCACTTTTATTGAAGTTCACGATTTACCACTAACAGTAAACCAATTAATGTACTTTGGTAAAAAGTCTATCCCATCTAATTCTGCTAAAAAAGCCTCCTTCTTCTGGGTGTGGACTGTAAGACATCCATACAAAAACAGCCTTGCCAACAATGTGGTCTTCAGGAACAAAACCCCAATATCTTGAATCTAACGAGTTGTTTCTGTTGTCTCCCATCATCCAGTAATAATTCATTTTAAAAGTGTAAGAAGTAGTTTCTTCACCATTAATAAAGATTTTATTGTCTTTAACTTGTAAATCATTTAATTCATAACGCGTTATAAGTACTTTGTAAATAGGTAGTGTATTTTCGTTTAATTCCACGGTTACACCTTTTTTAGGAATAGTAAGCGGACCAAAATTATCTACTGTCCAGTTGTATAGAGCTGAGTTAGGGAAAATAGATAAGTCTGCATAAGTGGTTGAATCTTTTTTATCTATAATTTGTTCAATGTTTACTACATTA
>DATCTM010000106.1:0-22861 GCA_036567945.1 Vicingaceae bacterium | reverse complement strand
GCCAGATTGAGAGTTTTGTAAATAAATATTTGTAAATGACCATGCACAAAGACTATCTTTTACTGGGCTTATTGAAAATGAATTAATAGTTGGCTTGGCTAAAACATTTATAGTTATCCTATTAGTATCTCTATATGAACCATTGTCAACAACTAATGAAATAGTATCTATACCGGGATTATTAAAAGTTATAGTTGTATTATAACTATTAGAAACTAGTACCCCATTTTGATACCACTCATATATCAACCCTGTTTCTGAATTATTTGTAAAACCTACACTATCATTTTCACAAATAGTAGTTGTGTCAGCGGTAAAAAATGAATACGGAGCTTCATCGCCAAAAGGGTTTGTTGTTTTATAAATTTGCCCGTTGTTTCCTACAGCATATCCTGTACCATTAATAAAATCTATATCTTCAAACTCGTTACTTGAGTTTATTAATTGAGTTGATGGGTAAGAGTGCCAATATCCATTTCTATAAGAATTCATTATTTCTTTAGAAGGTAAAAGAATAGAATCTTCTGAAAATGCCCATATTCTTTTTATATAAGTTGGGTCAAAAGGAATAGAACCAATTTTTGTCCAATTGATACCAAAATCATATGACTTAAACAATGCATAATCATTATTAGCATCATCCCCAATTGCAATACATGTATTATTTGACAAAGCCATTACATCATATAACACTAGGCTATTAGGGGTTGATGACCAAGAAGTACCTCCATTATAGGTTCTCATACAGTAATTATAACCTACAACTATAGCAGTATCTTGATTCTGAAAATTAATTTTATACCAATCCGTATTTGGGAGAAAATTAACTTGTGACCATGTTGTTCCTCCGTCTAACGTTTCTAAAAATTGACCATAGTAACCACATATATATCCTTTTTGTGAAGTAGAGAAATCCATAGAATTAAGACCATACCCATTCATACCAACTAAAGTATCCCAATTTATTCCTCCATCAGAAGTTGAAAAAATTATCGATGCATTATCTATATTATTTTGACCAACACCTATCATTTTCAAGCTATTAAAAGCTTTAATGTCTCTTGTCTGATTAGCATTCATATAAAATAATATAGGGGCAGGAAATACAGGATCTAACCAATTATTACCTCCATCATTAGTATAAATAAGCTCAAATCCACCTATCCAACCATTATTAGAATCATAGAAATCTACTGCTGAAAGTGGATTTGTTGAGTTTGATGTTTGAGCGACCCACTGCCCAACAACAACATTAGCACAAAACAAAAACAATAATAAATTGGTAATTTTTTTCATCTGTATATTTTTATTTAAAAAAACAATTAATTCTTCAATATCTGTTTTACAAAAACCTCTTTCCCAATAGTTAGTTGTAAATAATAAATCCCTTTGCTGTAATTTGTAATGTCCATTTCTATTTTTAGTTGTCCTTTAGGAATTATCTTGTTTATAATAACTCTTGAGGAAGCATCCAATAAACTTATGTTAACTTCTTTATCTAATTCAATAGGTTTTTCAATAGTAAATAGACCCGTATTAGGGTTGGGATAAATTAAGATACCTAAATCATTTGCCAAATCATCTATGCCTATACATTGTTCTACTGTAATAAAAGTAGAATCGCTATTGATGCAAGAATTGACATCTGTATAAGTGTAAATTACATTGTGTGTTCCTAATCCTGCTATGTTAGGGTCAAAAGTACCACCATTAACTCCCGTACCTGAATATACACCTCCTGATGGTGAACCGTTTGGCAAGCTAACAGCACTACCACTACTACATATGGTATCAGGGTTAAAATTGGCTAGTGTAACGTTTGGTAGTGGATTTACTGTTAATGTTGTTGATAAGACACTATCGCAACCATTAATTGTTTGTAGGCTATCGTAATATACTCCCGCTACACTTTGATAGTCACCATAAATCAACATACTATCTCCTTGGCAAATTGTACTGTTAGTATTTGATAAATAAACTGGGTTAACAGAAAGCGTAATAGATAGTACACTGTCACAACCATTAATCGTTTGTAAACTGTCATAATAGGTTCCTGCTGAAGTTTGAAATAAACCGCCTATTTGAATACTGTCTCCTTGGCATATTGATTGGTTTTGATTTGAAGAAGAAGTAGGGTAAATAGTAATATTAAAGACACTATCCTTATTACATAATTCATTTGTAGTAGATAATGTAAGTAAGAATGTTCCGGAAGTGTCTGTAAGCCAATAAAAGCTAGGTCCAGATGAATTATAAACATTTGGAATATCCCATGTAAAGGAAGTTATCGATAAATTATCCCAAGCATTGGCAATTATTGGTTCATTTTCACATAAGGTTATATTAATTAAATTGTTGGGTATATAACCATCACAATCATATATAGTATGTTTTGTTGTATTAGTTATTATTGGCGGGTTTAAATCAAAATAAATAGCAGCATTATTTTCAATGGTTGTTCCAGGGATTAAATTAGGTTTTAAATCTATTTTGTATTTTACAAACCCTTGGCTTCCTAAAAAATCTACACCACTATCAGGTAAAAAAATATTTTCAAATTTAAATGTAATTTCACCAAAAGGATTAAGACTAGTGACTACAGAGTCTGAACTAGCCAAAACTTCCATTGTATTCCATTGTAAATTAGGATCTAATTGGTCTATTATATTAATTGTAATAGCAGTATCATTTCCTGTGTTTTGAAACCTAATTGTATATTCTATAGTAGTTGTATTTTCGTTTATATAGCCCAAAGCATCTACTCCTATAGGATTTGATATTTTATCATTAGGATCATAGGAACATACAAGTATTGGATTAAGTGTATCTGATGATAGAAAAATTGTAGATTCTAAACTATCGATGACTGAAACATTTAGATAACTTGTTAATGTGTCACCTATAGTATCAGCAGGCATAATCACCTGTAAATCCATTAGATAACTTGAAAAGTGAGAAATACTGTCATAGTGCCAATATACGTTTTGACCATTAATAGAGTCAGGAATAATAGGGCTGCCTGCAAAGATAATGCTATCATGTAGTTGAATGTGTATTACTCCAGAAGGAATTGATGTCCCAACATTTTTAACCTCTATCCAATAATTTATAGTGTCTGAACAACGTGGGAAGCCACCTATAATTTCTGCATTAATAATATCAACTATAGTGTCTGGATAAAAACCAAAATATAAGCTGTCTCGGTAATATGGTATATTAGTATCTATCTCAACATTATAGACTGAAGAATCAGATGTAATACCCCAATATTGAAGAGGTTGGGGGATTATTTGATATGTTTTATTTGTATCTTCAAAATTGATTAAATAATTTCCAGAAACATCCATATATGAATACTCATAATTAGGGAAAGCTGTAATATTAAATTGATTTGTACCTATGTCATTAGAATCTTTTATACCATTTTGATTAAAATCAATAAATCGATAGCCTTCTATTTGATGTTTTGAAAAGACTTGATTTTTATGCCAAGATATCATCCCTGATGATTTTGCAGTTATTAAATCTTTATCACCATCTCTATCAAAATCAGACGCATAAATAAATTTACCACTATAATCAGGAATTGTTACAGTTTTTTGAAAATCGAAGACACCATTTCCTAAATTTTCATTCCACCCTATTTTATTGTATGAAGCCGATATTACATCCATATCTCCATCTAAATCTATATCGGCAGTAATAACAGAATTAGGGCTTGGAATTGCTGTTGGAAAAACTTGTTGCGGACCAAACATGTTGCTTCCTAAATTTTCGTACCATGCTATTTTATTATCAATAAATGATGCTGATAAAACATCTAAGTCACTATCACCATCTAGGTCTTCTAAATATACTGAGTTAGCTCCATTAGCTAAGCTAGAAATAATTTGTTGAGGACCAAAAGAACCACCTCCTAAGTTTTCATACCACGCTATCTTATCATCATAAAAAGATGAAGAGAATACATCCATATCTCCATCTCCATCTATATCTATTGAATAAACGGATGTTGGCACATTAACAGTAGTAGAAATAATTTGTTGAGGACCAAAAGAACCACCTCCTAAGTTTTCATACCACGCTATCTTATTATCGTTTAATGATGTTGACAATACATCTAAGTCAGTATCACCATCTAAATCGGCTGCAAAAACACAATTTGCCCCAAGAGCAGAATCAGTAATAACCTGTTGTATTCCAAAAGAACCACCTCCTAAATTTTCATACCATGCTATTTTATTATCCTCTGCAGAGGCTGAAAGAACATCAAGAATAGTATCTCCATTAATATCTGCTGCAAAAACAGAACGAACACTATGTGCTAATAAGGAAATTAATTTTTGCCGACCAAATACGCCATTACCTAAATTTTCGTACCATGCTATTTTATTGTCTCCTTGAGAAGTGGATATAGCATCCATATCGCCATCTCCATCAATATCTGCAGCTATAACAGATGAGCCTTGGTAATTAGCATTAGTAAAGAAATGATGTGGTTCAAAAATATTACCACTAGTATTTTTAAATGATGCTAGTTGTAAACCATCTTCAGAAGAAAAAACAATATCTAGATCTAAATCACTATCTAGATCACCAAAAAAAACACCAGTTGGGTTGTAATTTGAATATGAAACAAGAATTGGAGAGGCGAAATTTCCACCACCTACATTTTCAATAAAATAAATTTTACCTCTATCATTAGTTCCTGTAATAACATCAAAATCACCATCATTGTCTACATCTCCTGCATTACAAACTTGTAATTCAATATCGTATAATAATTGTTGATGTGAGCCAAAATTTCCACCACCCAAGTTTGCTCTCCAAAACAATCTATCATTTTGATAGGAGGTAGCTAATAAATCCTTAAGTCCATCACCATTTAGGTCAGCACCTTTTAAAGATGTAGGTTCTTTTTCTGAGCTAGAACTAGTTTGTATTTCTATGCTTGATGCAAAAGAACCACCTCCTAAATTTTTTATCCAGGCGTATTCATCGTTACTATTTAGGTAGTGAATACATCCATAAACAATATCTGGTATAGTATCTCCATCAACATCAAAAACATCGAGACATTTTATTCCTGGAGCTGAAGAAAGTGCTACCTGCGGATTAAATATCCCACCTCCTGTATTTTCATACCAAACAACTCTATCAAAAGGATTCCCAGTACTTGCTACAAAGTCTAAGTCGCCATCAGCATCCATGTCTGTAATACTAAAAATAGTTCTATGAGCATTGTTTGGTGGTGGAGATATCGAATGCTCATTGTTAAACTGTCCTCCAATATTTTCCATCCAAACTAAATAATAACCAGAATATACAATGTCTAAATCACCGTCTCCATCAATATCTGCGGCATCAATTTGATAGCCTCCAGCAGTATCTTTTATAATTTTAAATTCATCAAAAATACCATTTCCCAGATTTTCATACCAAACAATTCGATTAACACCATAAGTTCCATAATCTTCAATAGAGAGAATATCGTTATCCCCATCTAAATCTAAATCAACTATATTACTAGCATGAACATCATTTAAACTATTAACCGTTAAGGCTTGTTCAAAACTAAACTGTGCAAAAAGAATATAATTTAAGTTTAATAAAACAACTATTAGTGATATTTTTTTCATGATAAACTAATTAGTAAACAAAGGTAATTATAAAAAAATTAGTGAACACTGGATAAACCATCCTTATCCGTATTCCAACAAAACCAATTAATTCTTCAATATTTTCTTAACAAAAACCTCTTTTCCAACGGTGAGTTGTAAATAATAAATCCCTTTACTATACGAAGTAATGTCCATTTCTATTTTTTGTTGGCCTTTAGGAATTAGCTTATCAATAATAACTCTTGAAGAAGCATCCAATAAATTTACTCTAATTTCTTTATCTAATTCACTAGATTTTTCAATGGTAAATAAGCCTGTATTAGGGTTGGGGTAGATTAAGATGCCCAAATCATTTGCCAAATCATCTATACCTACACATTGCTCTACTGTAATAAAAGTAGAATCGCTGTTGATACAAGAATTGATATCTGTATAAGTGTAAATTACACTGTGAGTTCCTAATCCTGCTGTGTTTGGGTCAAAAGTACCACCGCTAACTCCTGTGCCTGAATATACCCCACCTGATGGTGAACCATTTGGCAAAGTAACAGCACTACTGCTGCTACATATTGTATCAGGGTTAAAATTGCTTAGTGTAACGTTTGGCAGTAGATTTACTGTTAATGTTGTTGATAATACACTATCGCAGCCGTTAATTGTTTGTAGGCTATCGTAATATACTCCCGATGTGTTTTGATACGTTCCATAAATTAATACACTATCTCCTTGGCAAATATTAATAGGAGGATTATTAAATATGAAATTATCTATTGTTAAGTTTACTGTCATATAAATATCACAACCTGTACTACTAGTAGTTGTGTCAAAATAAGTACCAGTATTATACCATGTGTAATTCCCAGAATATGACACAAAACTATCACAAGCAATTTCATTTAGTATTACTGATGAAGTATATCCCTTGATGTTTAAGTTAACCGTAGAAATACTATCACAACCCAAATGATTTAATAACGTGTCAGTATAAACTCCTGAAACAGTGTATACATTACCATTTGGAATAGACAATGAATCACATGTTGTAATATTTTTATATGTTACGCTATCTAATATAGTTAAATTAATTGTTACAATACTATCGCAGGGTTGAGTAGAATTTATCGTATCTTTAACAGTTATAGAATTGGAATAATATTGTCCTTTTATTAATATGCTATCACCTTCACAAATAGACAAATTATCTGTTCCTGATAAATATTGTGTCATTTCAATTTGAACATCTAAAGAATTTTGGCAACCTAAGCTATCTGTTATTGAAACATTATATAATCCGTCTTGAGAAAAAGTAGCAACCGAATCATAAACATATGTCGGTGATGGACTCCAATTAAAATTATAATTTCCATTAGGGAACAAAGGCTTCAGCAAGACAAAACCAGAGTCAATGCATGAGATATCTCTTAAACTATCCACTTCTAATGAAACACCCGAACATGAATCCTGACTCCACTTAAATGTATAACCTGAAACGTGTCCATAAACACCTAAGGTGTCAACCCCTGAATTTGGATTAAAATCTACCACATGGTGATGACTTCCTGTTGCATAGAAGTTTTCATTTTCATCTATATGGATACCATAAATACCATCATATCCTGTCCCACCAATAGTCCTTGTCCACAAAAAATTCCCATTTAAGTCTAATCTGGATATCACGTAATCATAATTGCCATTTGATGTAATAATTTTAACTGCATTTTTTGGGTGTAAATCCCTTGTACCATTAAACACCGAACATAAGTAAACTGATTTATTATCGCATTTAATAAGCATGTTATTATCTGATCCTGATCCTGTGATTCTGTTAATCCAATTTAAAATACCATTTTTATCCATTTTCTGGTAAAACAAATCTGGACCAGAAGTATTCTCAACGTAAATGACAGAGCCAAAGTCAACCGAACCTTCATATTTACCAGTTGAATAAATATTTCCCATTGAATCAATTGATATATCATAAACATAGGCATAAGAATTTGAAGCCAATGGTTGGCTTGTTTTAACCCAAACAAAATTTCCTAAATAATCTAGTTTAAGTATATATCCTGCTGTAGCAGAACCTGATGAAGGAACAGTATAAACTCCTGTACTTGGATCAAAATCTGTTGGTCCAATAAAACCTCCAGCTATTACAATTTCCTGATCAGGACCTATATCCATAGATCTTGGTCTATCCTCTGAGGTTCCTCCAAAAGATTTTGCCCATATTAGATTACCGTTAGGAGATAACTTCCATATATAAACATCATCTAAACCAGCTGACACAATATTAAACTGAGTTAGTCCTGGATCAAAGTCAACCGAACCTTTAAAAAAACCAGTCATAACAATATTATTTGCACTATCTATTTCAGCGTCCCACATTTGAGCATATACGCTTGAAGCTGTTTGAATTGCCCAAATAAAATTTCCATTGGTATCAAGTTTCAGTAAATAAGATTCCACACTACCTTGAGCTACCTGATTATAAACCCCAGGTCCAGGATCAAAATCTACAGTATCTGAAAACAAACCACCAACTACGATATCTCCATTTTTATCGATAATTATAGATAGTGCAGCCTCATGTAGATTTCCCCCAATTTGTTTAACCCAAACAAAATTACCATTCACATCAAGCTTCTGAACAAAAGCATCTCTTCCACCAACAGGATATAGCATTGTTACCCCTGATCCAGGATCAAAATCTACTGAATCACTAAAATTTCCAATAATATAGCTATTACCATTTTGATCAAGGTCAAGTGCGAAATTCGTCATTGGTGGACCAGATGGTATGCAAAGCGATGAAGCAGCCCATTCAAAATTTTGACTATACCCTATATTATTGATAATAAGTAGGGAAACAAATAATATATTTAATCCTTTTAGCATAAAAAATATTTAATTCTTCAATATTTTCTTAACAAAAACCTCTTTTCCAACAGTAAGTTGTAAATAATAAATTCCTTTGCTATACGAAGTAATGTCCATTTCTATTTTTTGTTGTCCTTTAGGGATTACCTTATCAATAATTATTCTTGAAGAAGCATCCAATAAACTTATGTTGACTTCTTTATCTAACTCACTAGATTTTTCAATAGTAAACAAACCTGTGTTGGGGTTGGGATAGATTAAGATGCCTAAGTCATTTGCTAAATCATCTATGCCTACGCATTGCTCTACTGTAATAAAAGTAGAATCGCTGTTGATACAAGAATTGACATCTGTATAAGTATAAATTATAATATGAGTTCCAATTCCTGCTGTGTTAGGATCAAAAGTACCACCACTAACTCCTGTGCCTGAATATACACCACCTGATGGTGAACCATTAGGCAAAGCAACAGCACTACCATTACTACATATTGTATCAGGATTAAAATTAGTAAGTGTAACATTTGGTAGTGGATTGACGGTTAGTGTTGTTGACAATACGCTATCACAACCATTAATTGTTTGTAGGCTATCGTAATAAACTCCTCCTATTGTTTGGAATGAACCTCCTAATATAATACTATCTCCTTGGCAAATCTCTTGATTTTGACTTGTATTAAAATTAGCGTTTAGAAACAATGTTGTAGCAAGAACACTATCACAACCTAAAATAGTCTGTAATGTATCGTAGTAAACTCCTGCTGTATTTTCATAATTACCATAAATGAGAACACTATCTCCTTGGCAAATATTATCGTTAGTATTTGAGAAATAAACTGGGTTTACAGAAAGAGTGGTAGATAACACACTATCACAACCATTAGTGGTTTGTAAACTATCGTAATAGTTTCCTGCTATACTTTGGTAATTACCATAAATGAGAATACTATCTCCTTGACAAATTAATTGGTTCTGATTAAATATATAAGAATCATTAATAGTTAAATTTATAGTTAAAATACTGTCGCATCCATAATGATTTAGGATTGTATCATAATAAACTCCTGAATAAATATATGATGTATCACCGCTTGGAACAATATAACTATCACAAGATGATGTTGAATAAGAATAATATGTTGGAATGTTTCCAGATACTGTTAAATTAATTGTTATTATTGAGTCACATCCCTTATGATTACTTATGGTATCGATATATGTTCCACTGTTTAGATATGTAGTTTTCCCAGAAGGAGGGGTATAACTAGTGCAAGCGACAATATTTAAAGTATCAACAGAAAATTCATTTTTGCAATCACCTACAATATACGCTGCTCCAGATCCCCCTTCATTCATAGCACCAACTATAATGTAATATTCACTTATATTTATGCCTGCCCCAAAATAATCATTGGTTGCTGTAGAATCTCTATCATTTGCAATAATTTTTTTTACCTCATTCCATGTACCTGAACTATCTTGTTTAAAAATATATGCTGCACCAGCATTATTTATGGGACTTCCATTTATAGTATCAAAATCATGACGATGGGAACCTATAATTGCTTGATTTTCAAATATTGATACAGAAACTCCAAATAAATCACCATTATTTCCATCTGAAGAAACTACTTTTTGTGTTTCATACCAATTGCCAGAAAGACTATCTCGTTTAAAAAAATAAGCTGCTTCTGGCTGTTCTGATGTACCTACGAGGGCTTGGTCTTTGCTGATAGAAACCGAGATGCCAAAATAATCAATAGGTGTTCCGTCAGAAGCAGTAATTTTATTTGCAAGATTCCAAATTCCTAAACTGTCTTTTTCATAAATATATGCAGCTCCAGTCTTATTGTTTTTTCTTCGTGCTCCAACAATAATATAATTATTATCAATATCTACAAAGTAACCATATTCATCATAATAAGCTCTATCGAATGCGACAATTTTTTGTAATTCAATCCAAGTACCATTGGTGTCTCGTTTAAATATATAAGCAGATCCAGCTTTATCTACTGGATTGTTATCATTTTCATCTGTCCTTCCATGATAAGCCCCAATAACTGCATAGTTCTCGCTTATAGCAACAGATATACCAAAACAATCATCTGAATAAAGAAATCCTTGTGCAAAAGATCTATCTGAAGCTACAATTTTTTGAATAAAATTCCATGAGCCATAATCATCTAGTTTATATATATAAGCAGCACCAGCCTGAGATATTGTATTATTTTCATTAGCATCTTCATCATCACCATATGCTCCTACAATTGCATACCTACCATTAATAGATACTGAAAAACCAAAATGATCACCAGCAGATCTATAAGGTGGAACAATTTTTTTAATTTGATTCCATGAATTGTTACCATCTCTTTCATATATGTAAGCAGAACCACTTTTTGATAAAGTATTTAATCCTAAAGAATCATGATCTTCAAACCAAGCACCAACTATAGCATATTTACCATCAATTGAAACCGACCTCCCGTATTCATCTCCCCCTTGTCTATCCGAAGCAATTATTTTTTGAACGTCATCAAAATCTTGGGAATAGATCTTTTGAGTGAAGAATAATGAAATAATTAAAAATAATATAACAAAGATTTTATTCATTTTTTAATGTTGAAGATTAAATCTGATAATTCAATTTATTCTGATATGAAATATTAAAATAAACTCATTAATTGATCAAAAGTAACTATAAAATATTTATTCGAACAAATAAACCCCTACGAACTCCAAGTTTCTGTGGTTAATTAGAAATTAATACCTTTGCGTCTGCCGAAAAAACAAGAATTTTCAATTCTTTGTTTTTTCGAGCATCCTCGAAATATTAGTTTTTTTAAATAAAAACATATTTCGGGATTTGCGAGAACATAAAAAATATGACAAAAACCTTACTCATACTAGCACATCCTCACTTACAAAAGTCCATTAGAAATAAGCTAATTGCGGAGGAGTTAGCTACTGAAAATAATGTAGAAATACGGGATTTAACGGCTCTTTATCCCAACTACAACATCAATGTGGCTGAAGAACAAAAAAAACTGGTAGAAGCTGATACCATTGTTTTTCAATACCCCTTGTATTGGTATAACGTTCCGCCTATTCTCAAGTTATGGATAGATGAAGTATTTACCTATGGTTTTGCTTTTGGTAAAGGAAATTACCAATTAAAAGGTAAAAAAATAGTAGTATCTTGTACCATTGGTAGTAATGAAGACATTTATCCCGCTGAAACACTAGAAAAAATATTTTTCCCATTTCAAGGATTGGCTGACTATTGTAAAATGGATTATTTTGCTGAAGTAATCTCTTTTGGAGAGGTTCATGTTCCCGGAGAACCAAAAAGTGGATTGGAAAATTCAGCAAGAAAACATGCCGAAAAATTGCGTCATTTATTACGCTCAGTAACGTAAGTGACTAATTTTCTTAAACCCTCTACCGCTTCGTTTTGTTCCAACTCATTTAAAATGGCTAACGCTTTATTTTTATAATTGTGCATGGCTTTTTGGGTATAAGTTATTCCACCATACTGTATTACCAAATCAATTACTTCTTTTACTTTTTTTCTGTTTTCATTATTATGTTTAACCGTAGAAATAATAAACTTTTTATCTTTTTCTGAAGCCACTCCCAAGGTATAAATAAGCGGAAGTGTCATTTTCTTTTCTTTGATGTCTATTCCTGTTGGTTTACCTATTTCATCAGAACTTCCACCATAGTCAAACAAATCATCTTTAATCTGAAAAGCAATACCGGTATATTCGCCAAACAAACGCATTTTTTCAATGGTTGCTTTATCGGCACCAACAGAATTAGCTCCAGAAGCACAACAAGAAGCTATAAGTGTAGCTGTTTTTTGTCGGATAATGTCGTAATACACCTCTTCGGTAATATCTAATTTTCGGGCTTTTTCTATTTGCAGCAACTCGCCTTCACTCATCTCTCTTACAGAATTTGACATGATACGCAACAATTCAAACTCATCATACTCCACTGCTAACAACAATCCTTTAGAAAGCAAATAATCGCCCACCAAAACAGCTATTTTATTTTTCCAAAGAGCGTTGATGGAGAAAAAACCTCTTCTTTTGTCGGCATCATCCACCACATCATCATGAACTAAAGTTGCTGTATGCAATAACTCTATCATGGAAGCTGCTCTGTAAGTAGATTCTGTTGTTTCACCAAATGCTTTTGCAGAAAGAAAAACAAACATTGGACGCATTTGCTTGCCTTTTCTTTTTATGATGTAGTTCATTATCCTATCGAGGAGCGAAACACGACTTTTCATAAACGCCCTAAACCTTGGTTCAAACTCTTCGAGTTCTTGTTTTATAGGGTGTTTTATATCGCTAACTACAGACAATTTTTTGGGAAATTATTTTGGGACAAATTTACAGATTATTGCACAAGTCGGCATTAAAAACAGGGATTATTCAAGCGTACTTTTTTGTTGCATTAACGCTTCAATTTCTTCAATTTTTCGAGGAGCTTTTGCAGAAAGATTTTCCGGTTCACCATCGGTAATTAAAATATCATCTTCAATTCTAACACCAATGTTCCACCATTTTGGGTCGCAATCCGAACCTTCAGGAATATAAATTCCAGGTTCAACCGTAATCACATTTCCGGGCGTAAGTGGCCCGTACAAACCTGCATCATGCACATCTAACCCTAAATAATGGGAAGTACCGTGCATAAAGTATTTTCTTACTTGGTATTTTTTTTCAATAATACCTAATTCAACCAATTTGGTTGCAATTATTTCCGTAGCAATATTGTGTGGATCCCAAAATTTATTGCCTTTTACACAGGCTTTAATAGCTGCTTCTTGAGCTGCTAAAACAGTATTGTAAATAATTTTTTGTTCTTCAGAAAACTTTCCCTTGGCAGGAATAGTTCGAGTAACATCAGCCGTATATCCTCGGTATTCTGCACCAACATCACTTACCAATAAATCGTTTTCTCCTAACATTTTTCTATTGGTAGTATAATGCAACACACAAGAGTTTTCGCCACTTCCTAAAATGGATGGAAACCCGGGATGTTCGGCTCCGTTTTTCTTAAAGAAATATTCAATGATGGCTTCCGATTCATATTCTTTCATGCCCGGCTTTAAGTTTTTCATCAGTTCAATTTGAGCATCGCAAGTAATATCAATGGCTTTACGCAATAAAGCAATTTCTTCTTCAGATTTTATTTGTCTTAACAAAGCCATTATGGTAACTAGCTTCATGTTATCAATTTTGTCACTCGCTGTTTTAGTTTTCATTTCAAATTGTTGAATGAGAGAAGCTAAATCATCCGTTTCCTTAGTATTTCTTACATCTTGTGGTAAAGGAAAGACCAAAATGTGTTCAAATGTTTCAAATTCGGTTTCAAAATCTGAAAAATCTGCCCCTTCATAAGCAGTTCTTATTTCTAAAAATTCGGTAGCTCCTTTTATACCTAATCTTTTACCATTCCATACTTCATTTTTCATATCTCTTTTTTGCAGAAAAATTATTTCATCGGTAGTTACTCCATTACCAAAAGTTTGTTCTTCTTTAAATATAATAAGCACCGCATGAGGTTCTCGTAAACCTGTTAAGTAATAAAAATTAGGGTCTTGATGGTATTCAAAATCTACATCGTTAGCACGATTTCTAACCGGATTGGCAAAGAATATAGCAACAGAATTATTAGGCATTTGCTTTCTAAGTGCTTGTCTGTTTTTAGCAAAAAATTCAGCCGGAAGCAAATCTTCATCATAAGCATATTGCTCTTCTTGCTGCTTGGGCAAGTCAATATTATTAGGGATTTCTTGGGCAACAAGTACATTGAGCGAAATCAGAATAAAGAGAAAAGGAAGTATTTTCATAGTTAATAGTCTAATTAAATGGAATATAAAAATATTCAACAATTGAGCCTAAAGTTTAGCAAAAAAAAACGTTGCTACTAAAGTAACAACGTTTTTAATATCAATAAAGGATTTTTTATAAAATTAAATAATTCCTTTTTGTTGTGCTTTTATAAGAGCTGCTCTAATACCAATTTTATCAATTGTTCTTAGACCTGCAGCAGATACTTTTAAAGATATCCACAAATCTTCTTCTTCTAAATAAAATTTCTTAACGAATAAATTCGGTAAAAATTTTCTTTTAGTTCTTCTTTTAGAGTGAGAAACATTATTACCTGTAATCACACTTTTTCCTGTTATTTGACAAACTCTAGACATTTCTTTTGGCTTTAATTTTTAAGGACGGCAAAGTAACGCATATTTGTTTAAATATTCAAAATATTTATAAAAATTATTTTTCTTTGTTTTTATTGTTTAGCTTAAAACCCTAGTAAAGTTACACCAACACTGAAAGCATGCAACTCAGGACCTCTATTTTTTTCAAATAATGGAGTTAATCCATACGTTGCAAATAAGTTCAATCTTCCATATCCAACTCTTGTTGTTAAACTCACTCTAAAAGGATTCGTGTTAAAATCTTGATTGTCTTTATATTTTTGAGTGTCTCCGTCCTCTTTGTATTTATACTTCATTTTAGTGGTAAATTTATACCCTACAATAGCTCCTGCAGCAAAATGAAAGGATTTATTTTTATGTTGACCCGTATTAAATTCGAGCATTAAAGGGGCATTAATATAAAAGGTTTTAAACCTGTTTTTAGAATAATTAATGCTGGTATCGATTACTCCCCAAGTGTAATTTTCATTGTACGGAGTAACATTGTCATGTACAAAACTTCCTCCTTTAGAAATTAACTGAACATTGTGTTTAAGCTCGTAATTATTATACTCTATTCCTAATCCTGTCACTAAGCCAACATGGTGCTGGTAAAGTTTTATGAACTGTTCATAGAAATTAATGCTCACTGTCCAAGATTTAGCATAATCTAACTCCATAAATTGAGTAACTTTTGACGGATTGCTCGTATCTAACCCCGCAGGGTTGTTTAGGTTTAAGCTGTTGCTGGCATTTACAAAACCGTTTATTCCTAAATCAATTCCGGCCCAGTGATTTCGTCTTTTTTTAACGGGTTTGTTAATAGAAACCGAATCATCAATAATTAAAACCATTGTTCCGCCCCATTTAATTCTAGTAGTATCGTTTTTGCTTTTGGTGTTTGTTTCTCCTAAGGTATCGTTTGGAAGGTTTATAGAAACATTATCTCCATTTTTTATATCGGATAAACCTGATTTTTGCAAGTTGTTTATGGGAGGATTTCCATAAATTTTTACTTCAGAAACTCCAGAAAGTACTCCTGATATTTCTTGAACAGCAAAAACCTTTACAGCTGCCGCTCCGGAAGTAGTTAACGCTACCTTTTTAGCTTCAAAATCTTGTGCTTTTAACTCCGCGGCCCCCGAAAGTGAAACAGTAAAGTTTTTTGTTACTCCTTTCAGCTTTACAGAACTTGCTCCGGAGGTAGTTAAAGAAACATCTTGTGCATTAATAGAAAAGTCTAATTCTGTTGCTCCGCTAGAATTGATGACTAAATTTTCGCTATTAATATCATTTTGAGACTTCACTCCTGCTGCACCGCTCACTTCAATGTTATTTAAAGTAGTATAATATACTTTTACCTGCATATCGCTAGCACTTTTTACTCTAGCTTTTACATAAATGTTTAGAGTGCCATTTTTAGTTTCGGTGATAAGGTTGTCCAAGTATTGTTCAGGAACTCCAATAATTTCAATCTTTTCGTTTTCAGCTTCAATTAATACTACACTTAAGGAAGAGGAAATGTTGATTTTATCAAAACTTTCTACCGTTCTTTCTGTTGTTTGTGCAAAAGCAGTTGTTACGAAAAACATACTAAGCACTGCTATTAAAATTCTATTGTTCATCTGTTTATATTTTTAACTTGTTTTGTTTGATATTGTTTTTTTGATAGCTATCTCAAAAAATTAATTCGTTTTGAAAGTGTGACGCTTGAGCTAATCCATTTGTTACAACTCAGAAAAATTAATTTTTAACTTTTCTTGAAATAGAGAATTTACCTATACTTAAGGCGTATTCTTTAACCTCTCCTTCGTCATTTTTATTCTTTTTCATTCCCCCTTTTTTACCGGCAACTTTTGCAGCTAAATCAGCAACAACTATTTCTAATGGCTGTTTTGTATTGGTAATTTCCTCCTGAAGGATTTTTTTAGTAGCTTCTTTTTTCAAAAATCCGCCAATGGTTAAAACTGTAGCTTGTTCTTTAGTATTATTTGCTAATACTTTTTCTTCTTTGTTTAACACCGTTGGTAAAATAACAATACTGTCTTTTTCCGCAACATTATCTACAGCTAATTGTTTAGTGGGATTTTCTACCTCAACACCAACCAAAGGTGTTTTTTGCTTACTAATAAAAGGTTTTTTATTCTTTACAGAAACTACATCTGCTGATGTTGTTTTGATTTCATTCGTTGTTTCTTTCACTATAAATAATTCTTTAGAAATAGGCACTGGATTAAAAGTTGCCATTTGAAATTGATTATCTACAGTTGTTCCATCATCTATTCCTTGAATTAAAATAGTCATAATAATAACTGCAGCAGCAGCATTTTTAAACCATCTTAGTGGAATAATAGCCGCTTCTTTTTTCAAAGCTTCTTTGTCTTTAAAAATGACTTTTTTAGATTTTAATTTCGTTTGCTGAAAAAGCTTAAAATCATTTTTTGCAGTTTTATCTGCTTTCAAGATATGTTTTAATATTTTCGATTCCTTAGAAGTATTCATTCCTTCTATTTCAGCAATCATTAAATTATCTAAAGCATCTTTTTTAAGCGTTGCTTTATTATCAAATAGAACGGAAGTAGGTTCAAGTATTTCAAAAGCTTGTAGTTCATCCAACTCTTGCTTTAAATCGGGATGTTGCTCCAAAAACACCATTAGCTCAGCTACCATGTTTGGCGATAAGTTCTGCTCTAAATAATCGAGCAAAAAGGCTTCGTAATTATGTCTGTTTATGTTACTCATAAAACTTGTTCTATACTTCCTAAATATTGTTGTAAAAACTTTCTTCCTCTAAAAATGTAAACTTTAACCTGCGATTCTGATAAACCTGTAATTTCAGCAATTTCATCATACGCATACCCTTCATAATCTCTAAGCATAATCACTGCTTTTTGATCTTCCGGAAGTTGATTAATAGCTTGATGTAATACTTCTTGCAAATCGCTGTAATGAGAATTTTCAAAAAAATCTTCTTCTTTAATTTCCTTAAAACTGCCCATTTTTTTGTCTCTTCTGGTCTGATCTATAAAAGCATGGTAGGCAATAGTAAATAGGTATGATTTTTCTTTCCCCGGCTGAACAGTATCTTTTTTATGCCAAAACTTTTCAAAGGTATCTTGAATAATATCTTTCGCCTTTTCCTCATCCTTAATGTTTTTCAACACAAAGCGATAAAGATTATCAGAATAATCATCAACACACTTATTAAATTGGCTTATGGTCAAAGCAGAATTTTGTTATTTTTAAGTAGGACGCTCGAGTATCTCAAAAAGTTACAGACAAAAATAAAAAAAAGCGAACCTTATAAAAAAGTTCGCTTCTCAAAATAAAACTATGAAAAATTTTAAGTTATTTACTTACATGTTGATGGTAAGATTTGTGTGTTTTCTCAAGGTGAGAAACATTACCTGTAGGCATTAATCCCCAAAAAATAACCACGCCTGCTAAAATAAGTGTTGATTTGGCTATTGCCATGATTTTATTCTCGGCTGTTTTATAGTTTTTAATGGTAAATAAAGGGATAAACACAAATACCAATAAAATTAATCCTGAATAATATGTAATTGTGGCTCCCGGCCAATGCATAATTTTAAAAAGTGTGGCTATGCTCAATAAAATTGCTGCCAAATAACCTATTGAGGCCGTTACTTTTTTCATTTTGCCACTAGCATTATTAATGTCTAATGTAGCCATTAAGGGGAAAACGATTATGCCTATTAGCACTAAACCAATAACCAATAGTATTCCTGCTCCTGGCCAATGCATTATTTTAAAAAACACACCACTAATAACTAAAAGTGATGAAATGATTCCGATAATTCCTGTTGTTTTTTTCATTTTTCTTTGTTTTAGGGTTAATAAATAGATAGTTGCTTCTTGTATTTCTGAAAAGTGTTTATAGCCAAATTCTTGCATAGCCAATTTTAATGAATCCCCAAAAGATTTGCCTTCTTCCATTTTTTGTTCTACCATGCAACATACATGATCTAACAAATCAACTTGAAGCGATTCATAGCTTACGCCATTATCTACAATCAAATCAAAAATTTTGTCTATTTGTTGTTCACTTAGCGTTGCCATAACTAATATTAGCTGTTGGGTCTAAAATAGCCTTAATGGTAATCATAAAATCTAAAAACTCATCAATTGCTGCGGTTGCTAAATTTTTACCTTCGGGAGTTAGTAGGTAGTATTTTCTTATTCTTTTACCAATATTCTCCTGTTCGGTAATTACTATTCCTTCTGCTTCTAATTTATGTAGCAGCGGATATAAAGCTCCTTCAGTAATTTGAATTTTGCCTTGCGTTAATACTTTTACCTTGCTGGTAATTTCGTACCCATACATTCTTCCTTCTTGTTCTAACAATTTAAGGATAATGGGTTTTAATGTGCCTTTTATTATTTCTTTTGAATACATAGGACAAAAATACATAAAATTCTTATGTATTTAAGTTTTAGGTAATGGATTTTAATGCCATTTATTTAAACAACTGATTTTCAATAAGAATAAATTTATCTCTGAGAATTACACTTCAATTTTTTTCCATTTTCCTTTTCGGAAAAACCAAATGGCAATAAGCGCATGGAGTGAATGACAAAACGCAATGGTAATAAAAACACCTAACACTTCCATTTGCATGGGAATAGCTAAGATATAGGCCATTGGAATTTCAAGTATTAAAAACACCCCAATATTAATATACATAGGAGTTTTAGTATCTCCTGCTCCATTAAATGCTTGAATCATTACCATTCCCACTGCAAAAAACACATACCCTAAAGCAATAACTCTTAACCCTGTACCCGCAATAGTACTTACTTCTTCGCTAAGTGTAAACCAACTTGCCAGCACATTCCCAAAAAACAAATAAATGATGGTAATAACCGAAAGAAATATTACATTATACCGTGCAGTTAGCCAAACTGAAACAACCGCCCGTTTTACTTTTTTAGCTCCTAAATTTTGACCAACTAATGTAGAAGCTGCAGCTGATAACCCCCAAGCAGGCATTAAACTAAAAACCAAAATTCTGAATGCAATGGTAAAGCCGGCAACAGAAGCACTTCCAAATTCTGCAATAATTCGCGTTAATACAATCCACGCAACTGAATCAATAAGAAATTGTCCCATTCCACCCATAGAAATTTCTATGATACGCTTCATTGTCTTCCACTTTAGTTTGATATTTTCTTTAAGAATAACTAGGCGATGTTTTCCATTTAATAAATGATATAGTTGATAAATTACTCCTATGCTTCTTCCTGTGGTGGTTGCCCATGCAGCTCCTTCCAATCCAAAGCCTTCAAAACTACCTATACCAAAAATAAGTAATGGATCAAGAAAAATATTAATGCCGTTAGATATCCATAATGTTCGCATTGCCAAATGTGCTTGCCCTGCACCACGAAAAGCTCCGTTAATCAAAAACAACAGCATAATAGCTAAATTCCCTGCAAAAATAATCCGTGTATAAGGAACCCCAATAGCAATTACTTCGTCACTGGCTCCCATTAATTGCAAAATATTTTCGGCAAATAGAAAGCCCAACACAGCAATTATGATAGAAATACCACCCCCAAATATCAATAATTGAAAAGCAGCACTTCCTGCAGCCTTAAAGTTTTTTTCACCAAACCTTCTTGCTACCATTGCTGTCGCAGCCATGCTAATACCTACACCAACAGAATAAACAATAATAATTACTGCTTCTGTTAAACCTACTGTAGCTACCGCATTATCTCCTAATTTGCCCACAAAAAAGATATCTACCACAGCAAAAAGAGATTCCATAACCATTTCCAAAATCATAGGAACCGATAAAAGAAAAATACCAGTTTTAATATTGATTTTGGTAAAGTCTTGCTCTTTACCTAAAAGGGCTTCTTTAAATAATTTCCAACTGTTCATGAGAATTTTTAAGGAGATAAAAATAATTGTTTTAAACTACTTTAGCGAATTGTTGTTTTGTTTATCCTCTTTTTTAAACGACAATCCTTTTTCTTCTAGTGCCTTCCTTAATATTGGTATACTGGCTTTTCCCATTCCGTGAAGCTTTAGTATTTCTTTCTCTGTATAAGTAGCCAATTTTTCTAGTGTGTCTATTTCAAGATAATTCAACAATGCGTTTCTTGCTGGAGAAGCAAGTAGTGAGAGAAAGCCTTCAGATGGTTTTTTCTCTTTCTCGCAAGTTGGGCAAGTTGGACAATCGCTACTCTTATAATATTGATGCCCTTTTTTACAAACTCTTAATGTTGCTTTTGCTGCTCCCATTTAATTTAATTATTTAATCAATAGTATTATCAATCTAATAACGACTGATTCGTTTATAGTAATACTTCACATTCAAACCCGTTTTGTTTAACCAATTCAGGAACTTTATTAAGATCATTATTTGGAGTCATTATCCTTAAAATACGATCACAATCTTCTAAATCGAAAGTAATTGCTGCATCAGGAAAAAATGATTGTAATTTCTGAGCTATTCGTTCAGCATCCTTATGTTGCTGAATATTGGTCTTAAATATTTCTATAGATAAAGTCAATTGGTTATTATGTTAGGCTTGTTTTAATTTTTCAATATCGAATTTTTTCATTTTCAAAAAAGCCTGAACCACCCGTTCAGATTTTTCTGGATTACTCATTAGCTCTTCTAATACTGTGGGTACAATTTGCCATGAAACACCAAATTTATCTTTTAACCAACCACAATTGCTTTCTTTACCACCTTTCGTTAATTTTTCCCAGAAATAATCTATTTCTGATTGATTATCACATTTAACAACTAAAGAAATGGCTTCATTAAATGAAAAATTATGTGGGTGATTACTTTCCATCACCATAAATTTATTACCATTTAAACTAAATTGAGCGTGTTTTACTGCACCTTCTACATCTGGAGCCTCATCTTTTCCATAAGGCAAAATACCATCCACCACACTATTTTTAAAAATGGCAGTATAATGATTAATGGCATCTTTTGCTTTTCCATATTGACCCCCAACAAACATTAAAAATGGTGTAAATACTTGACCAACATCTGACAGTTTACCAAAAGATAACTGCCAGGTTACCCCAAATTTATCTTGCACCCAACCATATTTTTCACTCCAATCATATTTATTAAGTGGCATTAAAACATTTCCTCCTAAACTAAGTTTTTTCCATACCTCATCTATTTCGTTTTCATCTTCAAACACTATATAAAATGAAATAGATGGATTGAATTTAAAATCAGGCCCACCATTTAAACAGATAAATTGATATCCTGAGGCTTCAAAAGCAGTTACTAGAGGGTTTTCAGCAGTAATGTTCGCATCTTTAAAAACCGAACAATAAAATGTCGCTGCTTCTTTTGCTTTTCCATCAAACCAAAGACAAGTAGCTATTTTATTTTTCATAATATTATACTTTTTCATCGCAATTAAACATCCATTGCACTCCAAATTTATCTTTACAACTTCCATAATAAGAGCCCCAAAACATATCCATTAACTCTTGCTCAACAACACCTCCTTCAGAAAGCGCTTTAAACAAACGCTTGGTTTCCTCTCTGG
The DNA here is from genome assembly GCA_036567945.1 of Vicingaceae bacterium. Taxonomy (GTDB): domain Bacteria; phylum Bacteroidota; class Bacteroidia; order Flavobacteriales_E; family Vicingaceae; genus BRH-c54. Next base: position 589 of record DATCTM010000106.1, on the reverse strand, counting down.
TGTCAGGTTGTAAGTTAATATATACATTATTACCAAAGGTTACATTAAAACCCATAGATTCAGGAGCATCGCTTCCCATAAGCATTGAGCCTCCAAGAATAGGAAGACAAACATGCATTACTAAATTTTTATCCGCTTCGGGTATAGGGGGCATATCATCAGATGGTGGAATATCACTGAAACGATGTGTTTTTCCGTCAAACTCACCACCAAAAACGGTTTTATAAAAATTAAAAGCTGCTTCCGTATTTCCCGGAAAGTTTAAATATGCATTTACTGTTGCCATAATGTTTAAGTTTTTTTATTGTTCACAAATTGATTTAAGTTTATTTAATGCTTTAGGCCATGTTTCTTCAAAATAAGCCTTATATTCTTCATTGCTATCTGTATCAACAGCAAGTATTGTTTTTCCGTTTTCACTTGTAAAAGTGTAATTTTCTAATGCTCCTGACCAACCTTCTATTTCCGGTCCACTTGTTATTTCTTTATCGCCATGAAGTAAGCCTACATGCTCTATAGAAATAAATTTGTTAGGGATATTTTCTTTAATTTTACTTACCATACCTCCAACATTTCCTTTTTCATCTGA
>DATCTM010000105.1:0-121781 GCA_036567945.1 Vicingaceae bacterium | reverse complement strand
GTATAAACCTGACGAGGACGTCCAATTGGTTCTTTATTCTCAATCATTTCTTTCCATTGAGCAATCCAACCCGGCAATCTACCTAACGCAAACATTACGGTAAACATTTCTGTTGGTATTCCTAATGCTCTGTAGATAATTCCTGAGTAGAAATCAACGTTAGGATAAAGTCCTCTAGCTTTAAAGTATTCATCTTCTAGGGCTACTTTTTCTAATTTTTTAGCAATATCTAAAATAGGATCATCTACTCCTAAAGCAGCCAATACATCATCAGCAGCTTTTTTAATAATCGTAGCTCTTGGGTCAAAGTTTTTGTAAACTCTGTGTCCAAATCCCATTAAACGGAAAGAATCATCTTTATCTTTCGCTTTTGCTATCCATTTTTCAGTATCTCCACCATCTGCTTTAATAGCTTCTAACATTTCTATTACCGCTTGGTTTGCTCCACCATGAAGTGGTCCCCAAAGTGCAGAAACACCTGCTGAAATTGAGGTATACAAATTTGCTTGAGATGAACCTACAATTCTCACTGTTGACGTAGAGCAGTTTTGTTCATGGTCGGCATGAAGAATTAATAGTTTATTTAATGCACTAGCAACAACCGGATCAACTTTATAATCATCTGTTGGCATAGCAAACATCATATTTAAAAAATTAGAGCAATAATCTAAATTATTATTTGGATAAATTACCGGATGACGCATAGCGTTTTTGTAAGCCCAAGCTGCTAATGTAGGGACTTTAGCAATTAATCTTTGCATGGTTAAATCCACAGCTTCTTTAGGCCTATTTGGATCTAAGGACTCAGGGTAGAAAGTTGACAATGAAGATAGTGATGCTGCCAAAATACCCATTGGATGAGCTTTTGGAGGATAAGCATCAAAGAAATGCTTCATATCTTCATGAATTAAAGTATGTTTAGTAATGTTATCTTTAAATTTAGTATACTCTTCTTTAGTCGGTAATTCACCATATATCAATAAAAAAGCTACTTCTAAAAATTCTGCTTTTTCGGCCAATTGTTCTATTGGATATCCTCTGTATCTTAAAATACCTTCTTCACCATCTAAAAAAGTAATGGCACTTTGTGTAGAACCGGTATTTTTAAACCCACTATCAATAGTAATATATCCTGTTTTTGCCCTAAGAGCAGATATATCAATGGCTTTTTCATTCTCCGTTCCTTCTATAACAGGAAACTCATATACTTTCCCGTCTAATTCTAATTTTGCTATTTCTGACATATTTATTTCTTTATTTTTTTGACGTTTGCTAAATTAATAAACTACTTTCTATTTTTTTATACTTTTTGTTAAAGAAATTTAAAATCTTTACCAAGGTATTGAGCACTGTGTCCAAGCATTTCTTCAATACGTAATAATTGGTTGTATTTTGCCATTCTATCCGAACGAGAAGCTGAACCTGTTTTTATTTGTCCTGTGTTTAATGCCACCGCCAAATCGGCAATGGTGGTGTCTTCAGTTTCTCCCGAACGGTGGCTCATTACTGACGTAAATGAAGCTCTATTTGCCATGTCAACCGCATTAATTGTTTCTGTTAAAGAACCTATTTGGTTTACTTTAATTAAGATAGAATTAGCCGATTTTTCTTTAATTCCTTTTGCTAATCGTTTAGTATTGGTTACAAATAAATCATCACCCACCAATTGAACTTTATCTCCAATGGTTTTATTCAATTCTGCCCAACCTTTCCAATCATCTTCATCCAACCCATCTTCAATAGATAAAATCGGATATTTTTTTGTCCAATCTTTCCAATAGGTTACCATTTCTGAAGATGTTAATTTATCTCCGGTTGATTGGTGAAAATGATACACTTTTTCTTTTGCATTATAAAACTCAGAACTTGCTGCATCCATAGCAATATAAACATCATCTCCAGGCTTATAACCTGCTTTTTCTATGGCTTTCAATACTGTTTCTATGGCTTCTTCGTTAGATTTTAAATTAGGGGCAAAACCGCCTTCATCACCAACATTGGTAGAATAACCTTTGTCTTTTAAAACTGCTTTTAAATGATGAAAAATTTCCACCCCCATTTTTAAGCCTTCACTAAAAGAAGAAGCACCAACGGGCATTACCATAAATTCTTGGAAATCTATATTATTATCGGCATGCGAACCTCCATTTAAGATATTCATCATTGGTATAGGCAACACATTAGCATTAACTCCTCCAATATATTTAAATAATGGTAAACCGGCTTCTTCGGCAGCAGCTTTTGCAGCAGCCATAGAAACTCCCAAAATAGCGTTAGCACCTAAATTGGCTTTATTTTCGGTTCCATCAAGTGCTATTAACGTTTTATCAATAGTACTTTGGTCCATAATATAAGCTCCGTTCAACTCATCGTTAATAACAGTATTAATATTTTGAACTGCTTTTAAAACGCCTTTACCAAGATAATTTTTCTTATCGTTATCTCTCAACTCAACGGCTTCATATTTTCCTGTAGAAGCTCCTGAAGGCACTGCTGCTCTTCCTAAAATTCCATTTTGCGTAACTACATCTACTTCAACAGTTGGGTTTCCTCTAGAGTCGAAAATTTGACGTGCATGAATTTGTGCTATGTAACTCATTGTGCTAGTTTATAAATTATAAGTTTAGGATTATTTTTCTCTAATTAACACTTCATCAATCATTCCGTATTCTTTGGCTTCTGATGCTATCATCCAATAATCTCTATCAGAATCATTTTCTACTTTTTCATATTTCTGACCAGAATGTTTGGAAATAATCTCGTACAATTCTTTTTTCAGTTTAAGAATTTCTCTTGCCGTAATTTCAATATCAGATGCCTGACCTTGAGCTCCACCTAAGGGTTGATGAATCATAACTCTAGAGTGAGGTAACGCTGTTCTTTTACCATCTGCTCCTGCACAAAGCAATACCGCTCCCATAGACGCTGCCATTCCTGTACAAATGGTTGCTACATCTGGAGAAATGTATTGCATGGTATCATAAATACCTAATCCTGCATATACGCCACCACCCGGTGAATTTAAATATATTTGAATATCTTTTTTTGAATCTACAGATTCTAAAAATAACAACTGAGCTTGTATAATGTTAGAAACATAATCATTTATTCCTGTTCCCAAGAAAATAATTCTATCCATCATTAATCTTGAAAAAACATCCATTGATGCAACATTTAACTGCCTTTCTTCAATAATTGTTGGAGAAATATAATCCGCATAAATAGATTGGTATTGGTCATAAACAGTGCTACTTATGCCTACATGCTTTGTTGCATATTTTCTGAATTCGTCTTTATTGAACATATTTTTTTTGGTTTTAGAATTGGTTTGTAAAAATAGTCATCTAAGATAGTATTTTAGAAATGATTTCTCTATTTTTTTACAAAAATTTATAAAAAAAATGCCCCGATTAAAAATCGAGGCATCTAATATTTTATTTCTGTTTAGCTAAAAGCTTTTCAAACTCTTCTAAAGAGACTTCTTTTTCTTTCAATTTACAGGTTGATTTATATAAATCCATTAGTTTAGAATCATATAACATTCCGTAAATTTTTCTAGCTTCTTCTTGATTTTGAAGTACACTTTGAGCTGTTTGTGTTAATTGCTCATCATCATTTGCAGGCATTCCCATGCTTTGCATTTGTTGAGTCAATAACCCTTTAGTATAGTCAATTACTTCTTCAAATTCAACTTTAATTTCATTTGCTTCAATAATTTTATTTTCAATTAGTTGCCATTGTAAGCTTTTAGAATACATATCGTATTCTGCTTCAATTTGCTCGTCAGTAATTGGTTTTTCGTTAGATGCTTTAATCCATTTCTTCAAAAAAGTATCAGGCAATTTTAATTTTAACGAATCCATTAAAGCATCTTGAACATCAGCTTTTAACTTTCTATCACTATCAGCAATTAATCCTTTGTTTAATTCTTCAGCAATTTTATCTCTAAATTCTTTTTCAGATTTTACTGCTCCTTCTCCAAAAATTTTATCAAACAATTCTTGATTTAAGTCTGAAGCAATAACTCTGTTTACTTTTTCTACTGTATAATTAAATTTAGAGATGATGTTTTTTAACTCATTCACATCAACCCCAATAGCTTGTGCTTGGTCACTTTCGTGCTCAGAAACAGTTTTGGGATCAACAACAAATTTATCTCCTGCTTTAGCTCCAACTAATTGTTTTTGCAAGTTTTTATCGGTAACAGCATTAATAATAATTACTGAACTATTAGTAATCCCACCTTCTTTTACCTTGCCTTCGCCATCTAACTCTTCAAACTTTCCAAAAACCATATCATCTTTTTCAGCTACTTCCGGATTAGTCATTTTTCCGTATCTGCGAGCTAAATCATCAACATATTTCTGAACATCTTTGTCAGATACTTTTATTTTATAGGCATCCACTTTAAGTTTATCCAAGCTATCCACTTTAAAAGAAGGTGCTAATCCAACTTCGTATTTAAACTCAAATTCTTTTTGATTTTCCCAATCAATAGTTTCATCATCTTCCATTTTAGGAAGTGGGTTTCCTAAAACTTCAAGCTTTTCTTTGGTCAAATACTCTTGTAAGGTATCTGACAAAATTTTATTCAATTCATCAACCAACAAGTTAGTTCCTACCATTTTTTTTACCATACCCATAGGAACATGTCCTTTTCTGAAGCCAGGAACACTAGCTTTTTTACGGTATTCTTTAAGTTGGTTTTCCACTTTATCTTGATAATCTTCTTCTTTCAACTGCACTTTAATAACTGCATTTAAATCATCAATTTTCTCTTGTGTAATGTTCATATATTAAGGTTTAATTTTTATAGAATTTAAAAAAGGTATAAGGCTAACCTTATACCTTTTATTTTTTCTTAAGGAACAACTCCTTATTTTGTGCGGGTGAAGGGACTCGAACCCCCATGCCGTGAAGCACTAGATCCTAAGTCTAGCGTGTCTACCAATTTCACCACACCCGCAATTTTTTAATTAAAGGTTTACTTTAAAACTTTCTTAAAAAAGGAGTGCAAAGATATCTTTTTTTGTTTATTAAACAAATGCTTTTAAGAAAATTTATCGGTGTTAGTGATTTTCTAAACTTATTAGTTTTTCACAATTTTTTTAGTGGTAATAATAGTATTATTTTCATCCACTATTTTAAGCATATAAAACCCTTGAGGTAAATCGGCAAAAACATCCAACCTAATGTTGTTCACCCCTCTATTAAGCTGCATATTCCTCTCTATAACAGCTCCTAACAAATCTACCACTATAAAATTATAACTTCCGGCTTGGTTCGTTTTAAATTCAATATTCAAGACATCTTTTACTGGGTTAGGAGAAATCACAACCTCACCATCTTCTATCCTTCTAACAGAAACAACCTCAGAATAAGAAAATTTACCATCAAAATCAACTTGTTTTAATCGATAATAAGTAATACTTGCTATTGGATTTTTATCCATAAAATAATAACTCAACAGTTCATTTGAATTCCCTGCTCCTTTAACACTACCAATAGCTTGAAAATTTCGTGCATCTTTTGATGTTTCTAAAATAAAATAATCATTATTTATTTCAGAAAGTGTTTGCCACGAAAGTTCATTTCCATATTCTGAAGCATTTGCATCAAAACTCATTAATTCAATTGGAAGAATTGTACAATCAGTTGAAGCCGTATTAGCAGACGAAGAGTTTAAAGTAATCGGTTGTTGAACATCAGCATAATTGGTAACTAACAATATAAATACATCTCCCGCATTAACATTCGCATTTGCTTGTTCAATATTTGTAGAAGAATAACTACAATCTACTGGAACTGGCAAAGACCCACAAGCTGCTTGAGCATTAGCCAAACTACTATAAGGTCCCCAAAGAGCAAAATCAATATCACTAGCAGCAGTTATATCAAAACTCATTACACCACCACTATCAATTTCTAAATAAAACCAAGTTGGATTGGGTGACGTTGACAAACAATCATAATTATTCCCGGGTTCTGTAGTACTAGCATCGTCTCCCCCTTGTGTGGCTACAAAAGAATAAGGACTATCTGCACAAATCGGCTGCATCTTATTACACAAATCATTTGCAGGTGGAGGTGCCGGTCCAAAAACACATATTGTAAAATCTGCACTACTCGGATTGGGAACTGTGGAAGACCAAGAATGAATTCTAATAAAATAAGTATTCCCAACGGTTAAACCTGTAACCAAAAATGAAGTTTCAGAATCTTGACAACCTAAAGATGTTCCTGAACACGCATTAAAAACTTCTACCTCAGAATCAAATTCAGCAATTCTATCTACATAAGCAGAATCATTTGTTGCTACAAATGAAAACCAAACATCATCATTAGCTGTACCTCCACATGCTGAAACCATTGAATTAGTTGCTGAAGCTACAGTTGAAGAAACAGAATTACAACTACCATCCGTTGACATGGTTAAGCTTATAGCATTACCACAATTATCATTAGATGGTGGTGGTGGTGGTGTACCTACACAAACATTAAAAGTTGTTGTTGCACCAGTACTTGAACTATATGAATACACACGAATATAATAAGTATTACCGGGTGTTAACCCTGAAACTGTACTACTATTTGGATCACTACATACCAATGGCGCCCCTATTGAACCACAAGACCCCGCATAAACCGAATGATACAAATCTGTTGGACTTCCTCCAACACTTAACAAATCAATATAATGAGATGAATTAGTTGCCACAAAAGAATACCACACATCATCATTAGCTGTTCCAAAACAAGTATTAGACTGAGATGAAGGTGTTGCTGAATTTAACGTACCACTAACAACAGAACCACATGAAGCATTAGGATTTACAGGAACTGATGTTGCACCAGCACACTCATCATTAGATGGTGGTGGTGGTGGTGTACCTACACAAACATTAAAAGTTGTTGTTGCACCAGTACTTGAACTGTAAGAATAAACACGAATATAATAAGTATTACCAGGTGTTAATCCTGAAACTATACTACTATTTGGATCACTACATACCAGTGGTGCTCCTATTGAACCACAAGATCCTCCATAAACCGAATGATACATGTCCGTAGGACTTCCACTAATATTTAGTAAACTAACGTAATGAACTGTTCCTGTAGCAACAAATGAGTACCACACATCATTATTAGCAGTTCCTGAACAAGTATTAGCTTGAGAAGATGCTGTTGCATTTTGAATAGTTCCAGCAGTAACGCTTCCACAGTTTAAGTCTGGGTTAACCGTTACAGATGTTGCACCTGAACACTCATCGTTTGATGGCGGCACTGGACAAGTACCAGCAACCACATTCCACGTTAATGTAAAAGTTCCACTATTTGAGGAAAAGCCAGACTGAATCCACCACACCCTTTGAACACTCCCTGTACAATTTTGCCAACTTTCAACTTGAGTATCTGGATCGTCCGTGCAAACAATTTCAATTGTTCCGGGACAAGTTCCATTGTACCTCAAAGAATGTCTAGAATCATAACCATTTGTAGTTTGTTGAATAGTTAAAGTAGAACCTACTGGTAAATCATAATAATAAATCAAATCCGGTGCAGAACCCATTGAACAAAATGAAAAATCATTAGTTACTCCTGCTGTTGTACTTGATGTAGGAGGTGTTAATCCTGCTAAATCTATTGCATTACTGCAATCATCTCCAGGTGTTGCAGGGCCTCCTGCATAAACCCCAAAACTTATTGAAATCAATATCAGTAAACTATAAAACTTTCTCATCATTCTAAAAATTATTGTTGTTCAAATTGGATATTCGGTTCTCTAATAGGTTTATAGGTTACTCCATGTTTATCGAATGTTTTTTGCAAGTCTTCAACCAACATCTCCGCATTGTACGTAACTTTCAATATTTTGTTTTTTTCATCTATAGCTATCATCACTATTTTTTCATTGTATTTAGATAAGTCATCTTTTAATGCTCCTATTGTATTTTTATCATAAGCATCTACATCAGCCAAAACAGTTAACATTGAGCCAACTTGTGCTCGCTTAAACAAGGATTTAGCACTATTGTCTTTATTTGTATTTTGTGCAGAAACGCCAATAAACATTCCTAACATTAATATAGAAACAAAACTAAATTTTAAAAAACTTTGCATTTTCATAGTTTTATATTTTTCATTTTTTAGGATTAAAATAATGTAGCAGATAATGAATAAACCTCTCTTTTTATTCATCAAATAACTAAGTTATTACTTTTCAATACAATTAACAAAATAACACTTCATAACTATCATTCATTAATCACTAATTCTATCTATTTACATCTATAAATTTAACAATAAATAAGCAATATTTTATGATTTTTAACATAAAGTTATGCTTATGTTATTTTTTTAGGATTAAAATAATACTAAAAAAAAGCCCCACAAATAGATTTTGCGAGGCTTTTTACAGTTATTTAATGTAATGCTTTGTTTACAAGTTATTTGGCTAATTCTTCTTTAACAATAGTAGAAATTAATTTTCCATCTGCTTTACCGTTAAGTTTTCCCATGATTGGCCCCATTACTTTTCCCATATCAGCAGGTGACGATGCTCCCAATTGAGTTATGGTTTCTTTTATAATTTTTCTCACTTCATCTTCTCCCATTTGTTCTGGCAAATAAACACTCAAGATTTCAATCTGAAATTCTTCATCTTTAGCCAAATCAGGTCTGTTTTGCTCGTGATAAATTGTCGCAGCATCTTTACGTTGCTTTACTAATTTTTTCAAAATCGCTAAACCAGCTTCATCAGTTACTTCACCACTACCATCTTTTGAAGCTTCTAACAACAAAGCAGCTTTTACCGCTCTTAATGCTTCTAATTTAGCTTTATCTTTAGCCAACATGGCTTGTTTAATATCTTGATTTATTTGTTCTGTTAAATTCATTGGTTTGATTTAAAGTTAAACGTTTGAAGTTGCTCATCATGAATTCAACTTCAAACTTCAAACAAAATTAACCTAATCTACATTATCATGCAAGAAAGAATTTCCGTCTTTTAATTTAGGCTTCCCTTCCTCATCATCTGACAATGTAAACCTAGACACTGTACTTTCTGATGAGTGAGGCGTATCTTGTAAGTTAATTTTTCTTCTTTTATAGGCAGGTTCTTTTTCTAATTCAGATAATCCAGATGAAGTTTTCATTTTCATACCTAATTCTCTGATACGCATAATTCTTTCGTTATTTCTTTTCAGTTGGTCTTCATCAGGAATTTTAGCTGAATAAACTAAGGAAGATTTTTCTTCCTCTTCCTCTAAATGTTGTTCTCCAGAAAAAGTAGTAGTTTGTTTGATTTCATTTACATCTGCATCCACCTCATCATTCAAATTCCAAACAATACTATTTTCATCTTGTTCAGCTTCTATGTTACTACTTTCTGATACAAAAAAATCATTATCCTCGGTCTCTGTTTCTTGGTGGTGTTGATGGTCTTGTTCTTCCTCCATCATAATCGACTGCTTTTCTTCAATCTCCTCTATATCATCATCTAATCCGAACACTATTGCATCTTCATCATTTTCTTCTGATACAGTTTCATTTGCTTCTTCTGAAAAAACATCATTAAACTCAAAAGCTGACTGACTTGAAGAACTTATATAAGGTTCATCATTTTCATCCTCAACAATATTATCTGTTACTTCAGTTGTAATTTCATTTACTGGACTATCATCCGTATCCAACGTATGTACTATATGTTCTTCAGGTTTGTTAAGGTCATCAATTTTTCCTAACTCTTTTTTACCAAAACCTGTAGCAATAACCGTTACAGAAACTTTATTTCCCAACGACTCATCTAGTCCATTACCCCAAATTAATTCAGCAGTATATCCTGCTTCATTTTGAATGTAATCAGTAATATCATCAATCTCATCCATGGTAATTTCATCCTCTCCAGAGGTAATGTTTAACAAGATGTAGTTTGCTCCTTCAATTTCGTTATCATTTAATAATGGAGAAGATATTGCTTTAGTAACTGCTTCAATAGCCCTATTGTCGCCTTCAGCAGTCGCAGAACCCATAATGGCTGTTCCACCATCTTTCATTACTGTTTTAACATCTTCAAAATCCACATTAATATAACCTGCTACGGTAATAATTTCTGCAATTCCTTTAGCAGCAACCGTTAAAATATCATCTGCTTTAGAAAAAGCTTCTCCCATTTTAAGGTTTCCATGCATCATTCTCAACTTATCATTATTAATGATTAACAATGTATCTACATTCTGACGTAATTGCTCTAAACCCTCTTCAGCTTGTTGTTTTCTTCTTCTTCCTTCAAAACTAAAAGGAATAGTAACAATACCAACTGTTAAAATACCCATTTCTCTAGCAACATTAGCAATTACCGGAGCTGCTCCTGTACCGGTTCCACCACCCATTCCGGCAGTTATAAAAACCATTTTGGTGTTGTTTTCTAATATCTTTTTAATATTATCAATATCTTCAATTGCTGCATTTTTACCAACCTCAGGGTTTGCTCCTGCTCCTAAACCTTCTGTTAGCGTAGTTCCCAACTGAATTTTATTTGGAATAGGACTTAGTTCTAATGCTTGTGCATCTGTATTGCAAATGATGAAATCTACACCTGTAATCCCCTGATTGTACATGTGGTTTACAGCGTTGCTTCCACCGCCTCCAACGCCTATTACTTTAATAATTGATGCTTGGTCTTTTGGCAAATTGAATTTCATAATATTTGGGTTTTAGTTTATTATTCTTAATGTTATTCCTTTATCTTAAATCTTATTTTTCGCTATCTTCTAAAAACTTGTGTCCTGCATGAAGCAATCTATCAAAAAATCCACTCTTCTTATTGTCAGAATGTCCAACAATTTCATCTCTGGTATCTTTATTTTTATTAATCGCTTCAAATCCTTTAATAACAAGCCCTACACTTGTTGCATACATAGGGCTAGTAATTTCATTGGCATTATTTGGTGCTAAATGTTCATTAGGATAACCAATTCTTGTATCCATTCCTGTAACATACTCCATTAATTGTGTAATATGTTTTAACTGAGAACCTCCACCCGTAACCACTATTCCGCAGATAAGTTTATTCTCGTATCCAGAATTTTTAATTTCATAATGGATATGTTCAATAATTTCTTCCATTCTAGCCTGAATAATATTTGCCAAGGTCTTAATATAAATCTCTTTGGCAGGCCTTCCTCTTAATCCAGGAATAGAAACTTTTACTTTATCATTACTTTCACTAGCTAAAGCAGAACCAAATTTAATCTTCAGTTTTTCTGCATGATCTTTAATTATGCTGCATCCTTCTTTAATATCTTCAGTAACTATATTTCCTCCAAAAGGAATAACTGCTGTATGTCTGATGATGCCATCTTGAAAGATAGCAATATCAGTAGTTCCACCACCTATATCTACCAACGCCACCCCTGCTTCTTTTTCTTCGGCACTTAACACTGCTTCGGATGATGCTAATGGCTCTAAAATTAAATCATCAACATTTAAGTTAGCTTTATGAACGCATTTATGTATATTTTTAATTGCTCCAACTAATCCTGTAATAATATGGAAGTTTGCTTCTAATCTCACTCCTGCCATTCCAATCGGATCTTTAATACCTTGCTCGTTATCAACAATGTATTCCTGAGGAAGAACATGAATAATTTCCTCTCCCGGCAACATTACCAATTTATACATATCATCAATTAAAGAATTGATATCTAATTGGCTAATTTCATCTTCAACACTATGTCTAACTTTAATCCCTCTGTGTTGTAAACTTTTTATGTGCTGACCGGCAATACCAACATTAACTACTTTAATGTCAACACCAGATTTTAATTCAGCTTGTTCTACTGCTAATCTAATTGATTCAACTGTTTTATCGATATTAGAAACCATTCCTCTAGAAACACCAATAGAATCAGATTTACCCATTCCAAGTATTTCAATTTTACCGTGTTCATTTTTCCTTCCAACTATGGCTACAATTTTGGTTGTTCCGATATCTAAACCAACAATAATTTCTGATTTTTCTTCCTCCATGTTACTAATAATTTTTTTTACAAACGATTTGGTTATTAAAACTTAAGTTAATTTCTGAATATTCATTCCAACCGGTTTTACTCAAACCTTCTCTGTAGAAATAATATAACTTATTAAGTTTAGCTTCCATATGTTCAGGTTTTCCCAATACAATTATATGATTTCCTACTTTTGGTATCAGTTCAATCTCCAATTCTTTATTAACATACACTTGTTCAATTTGTGCTTTCCAAAACTCAGAGTTATCAATAAGTTGAGCCAATTGGTATAGTTCATCAATAATGGTTTTAGTTGCCAAGCTATCATCTAATTGACTTAAATTTTTCTTATAATATTGATTATAAGAAGATTTAACATTGCCATTAATGACCAACAAACGAGCTGTGTATTTTTCTGAAAGCGACATTAAATATCCATCTTCATCCATATAAAAACTTTCATTTTTATGGTTTATTACCCTTGCAATTGGTCTATTTTGTTTTACCCATGCTACAATTTTACCATCTACTGTTTTATATACTTGAGCATCTTTTATAGCAAAATTATTTTTTAAACGTTCTTCAATTGTTGTTACATCAAAGGCATATAAATATTTACTGGTATCCTGCGGATTATGAATGATTTCTTTTAATACATCTGTCTCGTCAATAAATCTATTTTCAGAATTATAATCTATATCTATAACAGGCTTAGAAAGCTGCATATACAACTTATTTTTATTAGCAAAACTTAATCCTACAACGATTAGCACCAATGCAATTATCCATAATGATATATTTATTATTTGCTTCATTAATAATTTACTGTTTTTGCATTAAGTATTGTTTTTAATGGCTGTACCAGCGTATCTATATCTCCCGCCCCAAGCGTAACCAATACTTCAGGCTGATTCGCTTTAAAATAACTTAGCACTTCTTCTTTTTGTAATAGTTTTTTATGTTGAATGGTTACTTTTTCTAATAACATTGCAGAGCTAACACCTTCTATTGGCAGCTCTCTTGCAGGGTAAATATCAAGTAAAATCAACTCATCTAATAAAGACAAACTTTCAGCAAATTCATCAGCAAAATCTCTTGTTCTACTGTACAAGTGGGGCTGAAAAACACCTGTAATTTTTTTGTTAGGATACAATTCTTTAATAGATGAAATAGCAAAAGTTAATTCTGTTGGATGATGTGCATAATCATCTATATAAACAAGGTCGTTGGTTTTTATATGAAATTCAAACCTGCGTTTTACTCCTTTATAAGATTTTAATGCGGTTTTAATTCTTTCTCTATTTATCTTTAATAAATCTGCCACAACAAATGCTGCCAATCCATTTTCTATGTTATGAATTCCGGGTAAGCCAATCACCATATTTTGAAGCACGTCAGTTGGTGTTTCTACCTCAATTAAAAAATTACCGTCTTCTACTTTTTTGCTTTTCAAAGCATAATCAGCCTTTCTTTCTATGGAGTAAGTAAGTGTATTTAGTTTATTGTTGGATTGTAGAATAGTCAGATAAGCTTGTTTAGTTATTAAGGTTCCTGTGGGATTTATCTTTTCTACAAAAGCTTTGTAAGCATTATGCATCTCATTTTTATTTTCATAGATATCTAAATGATCAGCATCTAAAGAAGTTACAATAGCAATATTAGGCGTTAAGGTAAGGAAAGACCTGTCGAACTCATCGGCTTCAACAACAACAATTTTAGCATCTTCATTGAGTAACAAATTAGAGTTAAAGTTCAAACTAATTCCACCTAAAAAAGCATTGCATTTTACTCCACATTCATTCAACACATGAGCTATCATAGAGGATGTAGTAGTTTTTCCGTGTGTTCCGGCAACAGCAATGGTAAAATATTCTTGAGAAATTAAACCCAACACTTCTGAACGTTTATATAATTTAATTCCAAATTGCTGTAAACTAATCAATTCTTTATTATTTTTAGGGATAGCAGGTGTATAAACTACTAAAATTCCTTCTTCATTGTTTTTAACGTCATCAGGAATTAAAGCTACATTTTCATCATAATGAATTATAATTCCTTCTGCTTCCAATTCTTCTGTAAGGCTGGTTTTTGTTTTATCATACCCATACACTTTGCATCCTTTAATTAGGAAATACCTCGCTAAAGCGCTCATACCAATGCCTCCAACACCTAAAAAGTAAACCGTATGGATAGTATTTATGTTCATTTACTATTTAATCAATTTCATTACTTCATCAGCAATAATTTCAGCTGAATCATTAAAAGCCATTTTGGCAATATTTACACTTAATTTTTCTTTTTGCATTTCATCTTTTACCAATGCCAATGTTTGTTCTACCAGTTTTTCCTTAGCTTCAACATCTTTAACCAAAATAGCGGCATTTTGATTTACCAACGCCATTGCATTTTTAGTTTGATGATCTTCGGCTACATTTGGTGATGGAACAAAAACAGTTGCTTTTGCTGCAATACACAATTCTGAAATAGAACTTGCTCCTGCTCTAGAAATTACAACATCCGCCACAGCATACGCATAATCCATTTTAGAAATAAATGCCATGGTTTTTATTCCGTTATTTTCAAAAGATTGAACCGCCAAAGCAGCTTTATCGGCATACCATTTTCCTGTTTGCCAAACCAACTGAATATTTTTTTGAGCAAATTTTTCCAATCCGCTTTCTATACTTTCGTTAATGGTTCTTGCTCCTAAACTTCCGCCAATTACTAACACTGTTTTTTTATCTTTATCCAAACCAAAAAACTCTATTCCCCTTTCTCTTTTGGCACTTAGGTTTTTAATATCCTGACGAACAGGATTACCCGTCACAATAATTTTTTCTTTAGGAAAAAATCTATCCATTTGCGGATAGGCTACACAAATTTTTTGCACCTTAGTTGCCAATAATTTATTAGTAATTCCGGGATAGGAATTTTGCTCTTGAATTAATGCAGGAATCCCCATTTTGGTAGCTGCTTTTAATAATGGACCACTAGCATAACCTCCAACACCAACCACCACATCAGGTTTAAACTCTTTGATGATACTTTTAGCTTTCATCATGCTTTTAAGCAACATAATTGGGAATTTTAAATTCTGAAGGGTAAGCCTACGTTGTAACCCCATAATTGGCAAACCAATAATTTCATAACCTGCAGCAGGAACTTTTTCCATTTCCATTTTGCCTTCAGCTCCAACAAATAAAATTTCGGTGTGAGGGAACTTACTTTTTATAGCATTAGCTATAGCAATAGCCGGAAAGATATGACCTCCCGTTCCTCCTCCACTAATTATAATTTTATATGTTTTCATGTATTATTGTTTGCTTTAAATTGTTAATTTTTTATCGTTAACTCTTCTGTTCTTTTACTAACACTTAATATAATTCCTATTGCCAAACATGTAAACCATATAGAAGTACCCCCCATACTTACCAAGGGCAATGGTTGTCCTGTTACGGGAAAAAGATTTACAGCAACCGCCATATTTATCATTGCCTGAAAAACCAAACTAAACGACAAACCTATTGCGAGTAAAGAACCAAAACTTGTTTCTGCTTTTTGAGCAATTTTTATTCCCCGAAAAAGTAAAATCAGATAAAGTAGGATAACCCCCACTCCTCCTATTAAACTATATTCTTCTAAAATTATCGCATAAATAAAATCTGAATAAGGATGGGGTAAAAAATTACGTTGAGTACTTCCACCCGGGCCTTTTGGTGGCCAGCCGGTAGCAATAGCAATTTTTGCTTGATCAGCTTGATAATTTCCTTCGGCAGAACCAGAAGAAAAAGATTCAATCCTCTTTACCCAAGTGTCTGCTCTTGGCAACAAATCGGGTTGAAATTTGGCTACTGCTAACATTATCACTAATAACGCAACACCAATTCCTACCAATGAAAAAATATATTTTATGTTAACTCCTCCAACAAACATTACTATTAAACTAGTAACAAAAAGCATTGCTGCTGTAGAAAAGTTGGCAGGCAATATTAAGCCGCATACCGCCAACACAGGAAACATTACTTTATAAAACGACTTGGTAGATGTTTTTACAGAGTCCTGATTTTTATAAAGAAAACGAGCCAAATACATGATTAAAGCCAATTTAGCTAAATCTGATGTTTGGAAAGTTTGATTAATAACAGGAATAACTAACCACCTACTGGCTTCATTAATGTTTGCTCCAGTTATTAATGTCAACAACAACAAGGGAATAGATAAAATTAATGCTATTTGCGACAACCGAGAATAGTATTTAAAATGAATTTGATGAGCCAACACCATTAACACAATACCTATAACTAAAATCACTACATGCTTAAAAAGATAATAAAAAGTATCACCATCTTTATATTTGTAGGCAAGGGTTACTATAGAACTATAGACAGCTAAAATAGATAAGATAGATAATAGCAGCACTACCAGCCATATTACCTTATCTCCTTTAATATATTTATCTACTATGTTCATTTATTTTGTTTATTCTTCGCTGATATTTGAAAAATCCATCAATGATTTATCATCGCAAAAACAAATTACATTATCTATTATCCTATGGCTTTTTACTGCCAACTGAACTCCTTCTGAAAAACTATTCACAGCAAATAAAAGCACATTCCTTTCCTGAATTTCAGGAACAAAATCATTTAAATGCTCTCCAACCACCATTACATTTACTACTTTATTTTTCAATTGATTTTTTATCCAATTGATATTAGTTAAAAGCTTATCTTGAGCAACAATAATGGCTGCTTTATCTAAGTCAATAGATAAGTTTCCTACTCCACTAGATGGCGCATGATAAAATGTTTGATTACCTATTTGTATTAAGTTTTGCATGATAATGTAAGTTTTTACAATCCTTTTACAGCAGCTTTAAATTGTCTTCCTCTATCTTCATAGTTTTCAAACAAATCGAAACTTGCACAGGCCGGAGAAAGTAAAACAGTATCTCCTTTAGTTCCTAATCTATAAGCCATATCTACCGCATCTTTAGCAGAAGCTGTATCAACAATAGTTGGAATAACATCTCCAAAAGCTTCATGAATTTTTTCGTTGTTAACTCCCAAACAGATAATTGCTTTTACTTTTTCTTTCACTAAGTCTTTAAGCATTTCATAATCATTGCCTTTATCAACACCACCAACAATCCAAATTACATTTTCTTGAAAGCTCTCTAAAGCATACCAAGTAGCATTTACATTAGTAGCTTTTGAATCATTTACAAATGCAATTCCATGAACCGTTAATACTGGCTCTAACCTGTGTTCTATGGTTTGAAAATCTGAAAGACTTTCTCTAATAATTTCTTTTTTTAATTCCAACACTCTTCCTGCAATGCCCGAAGCCATTGAGTTGTAAAGATTGTGTTTTCCTTGTAGTGCTAACGCTTGTAGTGTCATAGTTTGTTGTTTTTGATTTATGTTTATTATTAATTTTTCATCTTTTATATAAGCTCCATTTTCCATTTCTTTTATAATACTGAAAGGATGTAGTTGGGCTTTTAGTTGTTTTTTTTTTAATTGTTGTTGAATCAATTCATCATCATAACAGTAAATAAAATGGCTATCTTCATCTTGGTTTTGCGTAATTCTAAATTTAGAAGCTGCATAATTTTCCAGTTGATAATCATACCTGTCTAAATGATCAGGAGTAATGTTTAATAAAACCGCTACATCTACTTTAAAATCAAACATTCCGTCTAGCTGAAAACTGCTTAATTCCAACACATAAACATCCTTATCATCTTGAGCCACTTGCTTGGCAAAACTTTCCCCGATATTTCCCGCCAAACCCACATTTAACCCTGCTTTTTTCAGCATATGATAAGTTAAGCTGGCAGTTGTCGTTTTTCCATTGCTTCCCGTAATTCCAACTATTGTAGCACTGGTATATCTTCCTGCAAATTCAATTTCCGAAATAACATTAATCCCTTGTTGCCTTAATTTCACAACTAAAGGCACATTATCAGGAATTCCCGGACTCTTAATTACTTCTACAGCTTCAAAAATTTTACTTTCGGTATGTTGATTTTCTTCCCATTCAACTTCAATATTTTTAAGAACCTCTTTATATTTATCTTGTATTTTTCCATTATCCGACAAAAAAACCTGAAACCCTTGCTTTTTAGCTAACAAAGCCGTTCCAACACCACTTTCTCCTGCACCTAAAACAACTAATGGTTTAGAGGAGGTTCCGTGAGTTTTATGAGTAATATATTGCTCTTTATTAACCATCAATACAATTAATTTTACCTCAGTTTAAGTGTCACAAAAGTTAATAGTGCCAGCATAATTCCTATAATCCAGAACCTGGCGACAATTTTCGCCTCGTGCATGTTTTTCTTTTGAAAGTGATGATGAAGTGGTGCCATTAAAAACACTCTTCTACCTTCTCCGTATCTCTTTTTTGTATATTTAAAGTAGCCCACTTGTATCATTACTGATAGGTTTTCGATAAGGAATACACCACACAACAATGGGATAAGTAATTCTTTTCTTACCGCTAAAGAAAATACCGCTATAATCCCACCTAATGCCAAGCTACCTGTATCTCCCATAAAAACCTGCGCAGGATATGAATTATACCATAGAAACCCAACACAAGCTCCAACAAATGCAGCAATAAATATTACCAACTCACCTGATTCAGGGATGTACATAATATTTAGATATTCAGCAAAAACAGTATTACCGGATACATAAGCGAAAATAGCAAGGGTAACTCCTATAATTGCAGAGGTTCCTGTGGCGAGACCATCTAGACCATCAGTCATATTTGCCCCATTGGAAACAGCGGTGATAATTACAATAACTATTAACACAAACAATATCCCACCTAGTAAGTATGAATGTTTTCCTGCCCACTTCGTTAGTGATGCGTAGTCGAACTCATTATTTTTAAAAAACGGAATGGTTGTTAAGGTTGATTTTACTTCTTTCCAAGTGTAATTTTCAACAACTTTAGTCTCTACATCATTTTGAATTTCATAACTGATATGTGCAGGAGCATTAACGTCCATTACTTTTTGTTTTACCACTACATCTTCATTAAAATAAAGAATAGTACCTACAATAATCCCAACACCTACTTGTCCCATTACCTTAAACTTTCCTGCTAAACCTGCTTTATTTTTCTTAAATACTTTAATGTAATCATCTATAAAACCTATCAATCCTAATAAAACAGTTGAAACCAACATCAAAATGATGTATATGTTATCTAATTTGGCAAAAAGTAAGGTAGGAATTAAGATGGATGCCAATATAATTAGCCCTCCCATAGTTGGCGTTCCTTGTTTTTTCATTTGCCCTTCTAACCCTAAATCTCTAACAATTTCCCCTACTTGCAACAACTGTAGTCTTTGAATAATTTTTTTTCCGAATATCATTGAAATAACCAAGGAAACAATAACTGCCATAGCAGCTCTAAAAGAAATATATTCAAATACTCCAGCACCTGGAAAATCAAATTTGTTTAGATAGTTAAATAAGTAATACAACATAGTTTATAGTTATTGTGAAAATTGCTTTTTTAGTATTTCTAAATCATCAAATGGAAATTTTTCTCCGTTTATTTCTTGGTATTTTTCGTGTCCTTTGCCTGCTACCAAAATAATATCGTTGCTTTCTGCCAACATACATGCTGTTTTTATTGCTTCTTCTCTGTTGGTAATGGACAATACTTTTTTGTAATGTTGTGGCTCAACCCCTGCTTTCATGTCATTAATAATCTGCTCAGGATTTTCTGACCTTGGATTATCTGAAGTAAGGATTACTTTATTAGAATACTCGCAAGCTATTTGAGCCATTAAAGGTCTTTTGGCTTTATCTCTATCACCTCCACATCCAACAACAGTAATAACTGTTTCATTATTAGTCCTAATTTCACTAATTGTTCCTAATACATTTTTGAGTGCATCAGGTGTATGAGCATAATCTACAATTCCGGAAATATTATTTTGAGATTTAATGTATTGAAACCTTCCTTCAACTGCATTTAGGTTACTAATTGCTGTTAATGTATTTAACTTATCCTGTTCTAACAATACTGCCACAGCATAAATTGACAGCAAATTGTAAACATTAAAACCTCCAATTAGTTTTGTCCACACCTCATTTTTATCAATATGAAGCATCATTCCTGAAAAGCCGCTTTCTAATATTCTGGCAGTATAATCTGCTGCACTTTTTAAAGCAAAAGTGTATGGTTTAGCTTTTGTATTTTGCAGCATGACCATACCGTTTTTATCATCTTTATTCACCAGTGCAAAAGCATTTTCCGGTAGCATATCAAAAAACATTTTTTTAGCCTTAATGTATTCATCAAATGTTTTATGATAATCTAAATGATCGTGTGTAATATTGGTAAAAACAGCACCTAAAAAAGCCACCCCTGTAACTCTGTGTTGATGAATAGCATGCGAACTGACTTCCATAAAACAATAATCACAACCTGCTTCCACCATTTTTCTTAACAGCTTATTCAACTCAACTGCATTGGGTGTTGTATGTGTTGAAGGAATAGCTTCATTTCCGATTTTATTTACCACTGTAGAAAGCAATCCAACTTGATAGCCTAGCTGCATAAATAATTCATGCAACAAGGTAGCTGTGGTAGTTTTACCATTCGTTCCGGTAATTCCTACTAATTTTAATTCATTAGAAGGATTATCATAAAAATTAGCAGCTATAATCCCTAAAGCTGCTGCACTGTTTTTTACTCTTACATAAGTAATCCCATCATGCAATTGCTCAGGAAATTGCTCACAAACAATGGCTACAGCTCCTTTCTCAATCGTCTGATTAATATATTGATGCCCATCCGTAGCAGTTCCTACTACAGCAACAAACAGACTAGCATCTTCCACTTCTCTAGAGTCAAAACAAATTTTATCAATAGCAATATTGGTATTGCCAACTAATTCCTCAATCCCTGTTTTATATAATATGTCTTTTAAAAGTTTATTCATTACTTATTCTAATTCTAAAAATATTCTGTTTCCTTTCACTAGTTTTTCTCCCGGTGCTATAGATTGTTTTTTAACCACGCCTTTTCCTTTAAAAAACACGCTTAATCCTTGATTTTCTAAAATATATAAGGCATCTTTTATGCTCATACCGGTTACATCAGCAACATAAATTGGAGATACTTTTCTAGCAGTTATATGAGCAGCAGTTACATCAGTATTTACTTTTGCCCATTCTGTAACTTCATTTCCTTGATTGGTTTTTAGTCCAAATTCTTCATAAACTTTTTTCAAATCTGGGTAATAACCATCTTTGGCATAAGGGATTCTAGATTTCGCCTGATTTTCTTTTTTATGAATTTCTTTATGAATTTCTATGCTAGTGGCATAAACTTTATCGGCAACTTCCTTAAATATTGGTCCGGCAACTAAATTTCCATAATACACTCCTTTAGATGGAGCATTAACTACCACTATACAAGTATATTTAGGATTATCAGCTGGAAAATAGCCTACAAATGATGCTTGGTGACTAACTTTAATGTCTTTCTTATATTTATATCCTAATTTTTTGTTGGCGATTTGTGCTGTTCCTGTTTTTCCGGCAATTTTATACACATCATTTTTTAAATTCGTTGCTGTACCTTCTTGCACTACTCCCTCCAACATTTCTTTAACCATTTTAATGGTTTTTTCTGAACAAATGGAAGGATTAAGTACCTCAGTTTCTATCTTTCTAACTAACTTCCCTCTGTGTCTGATTTCTTTTACAAACTTTGGTTTTACCATTTTACCATTGTTAGCCACTGCATTGTAAAAAGTTAAAATATTTAAAGGCGTTAATTCAACCTCATAACCAATAGACATCCATGGCAAGGTAATTCCCGACCAACTTTTATCAGATGTATTTTTAATGTATGGCGTTCCTTCTCCGGAAATTTCAATACCCAATTTCTTATTCACATACATTTTGTTCAACCTATCAATAAATTTTTGTGGGTCTTTAGCATAAACTCTGTTTATTTCTTTAGAAATGGCCACATTAGATGATTTTATAAAAGACTCTTTAATAGAAATTTTACCATAACCTCCTTTATGAGAATCTCTCATTACTGCATCATAAAATTTGGTAGTTCCATCTTCAGTATCTACCATATCATCTAACTCAAGAAAACCATCTTCAAAAGCAGCCATTAATGAAGCTAACTTAAATGTTGAACCAGGCTCTGTTGCAGCTCCAACAACAAAATTGTAAGATTCATAATAGGTACTATCTTTGGTTCTTTGTAAGTTAGCTATGGCTTTTATTTCGCCTGTAGCTACTTCCATTACTGCCACACAACCATATCCTGCATGATGAAGCTTTAATTGTTTCATCAATGCATTTTCTGCAACATCCTGAATATTCACATCAATTGTAGAATAGACATCACTTCCATCAACTGGCTCAATTTCATTTTCATCACTAATAGGCATCCAAACACCTCCCGCAATTTTTTGTTCTAATCTTTTTCCGTTTATTCCTCTTAGCTCTTTACTGTAAGCTCCTTCTATACCTACCGGTTGAATTCCTTCTCTATCATAACCAATGGTTCTTGCAGCCAAAATATTAAATGGCTTAACTCTTTTGTTTTGCTGCGTATAAATAAAACCACCCTTATATTTCCCCTTGCGAAAAATAGGAAACTCTTCCATTTTTTTAAGTTCAGTAAACTTTACATTTCTTCTTATTAAATGATACCTTGCTCCTTTCTTTCTGGCAGCAATAAGTTCTGCTACATACTGTTTTTTTGACCTTTCAGGAAATAAGTTAGAGAGTTCAATAGCTAATGAATCTACATTTTGGTAAAAGAAATCATCTGTGATGGATGGTGTATTCGCATCGAAACGAACTTCATACTTAGGAACTGAAGTCGCTAATAAACTTCCATCAGCAGCATAAATATTACCTCTTACTGCTTCAATATTATTATATTCTATAGTAAGATTTTCTGCTTTTTCTTTCCAATGAGCACCTTCAACAACTTGAATATTAACCGTCTGACCTACAATTACGAGGGCAAACAAACAGACGAAGAAATAAACGATATAAACACGAGATAATATGGCCTTTCTGTCTGTATTCATTTAATGCTTTCTATTTCTTTTTTTGACAACTTAATTTTTGTTGGCGGAACAATAGACTCCATCACGCCAAACGCTTCAGTCTTTTCAGCCACTTGAGACTGTTTACTTTCGTAATTTAAATCTGATTTTATAGTAATGTATTCCGAGCGCAATTCTTTTAAGTCATCATTTACATGATCTAATTCTCTCACCAATTTTTCAGCATTATATCCATTGGCGATGTATAGAATTCCCAACAACGTCAAGTAAAAAACAAAAGGAAGCGAATTCATCACATTTTCTTTTGCCAAGAAATTGCCCGAAATAAGCGACACAAAGAAATTGGGACTAGAAGGCTTTTTCTCCTTCTCCTGCTTTTCAGTACTTTCTTTTTGTTTAAACTTGTTCATTTTTTGGTTAATCGTTATTTGTTATTTAATTTTTAATCTCTATTTTCCAATCTTTCCGCTATTCTCAACTTAGCACTTCTTGCTCTGTTATTCTGTTGCAACTCTTCTGCTGTTGCCACAATTGGTTTTCTGTTTACTGCCTTAAACTTCAACAATGGATTTCCATAAAAATCTTTCTCCAACTCCCCATCAATTTTTCCATTCTTTATAAAGTTCTTCACCATTCTATCTTCTAATGAGTGATAAGTTATTAGCACCAATCTTCCTCCCGGCTTTATCACTTCATAACATTGTTCTAACAGCGATCTTAAAGCCCCCATCTCATCATTCACTTCTATTCGCAATGCCTGAAAAACCTGAGCTAAATATTTATTTCTCATTTTTCCCGGCACACACGCTTGAGCCACATCACACAACTCTTGCGTTGTATTTATTTCTACCAACGTCCTTGCTTTAATTATTTCCTGAACCAACTTCCAAGCATTTTTTATCTCTCCATACGCCCTGAAAATTCTCAACAAATTTTCCTCATCATACTCATTCACCACTTGCTTAGCAGTAAGTTTTGCATTCACGTTCATTCGCATGTCCAATGGGCCATCAAAGCGAATGGAAAACCCTCTTTCACCTTCATCAAACTGATGTGAAGACACCCCCAAATCAGCCAACACCGCATCAACAGGGATGGCGTTATACATTTTTAAGTAATTTTTCAAATAACGAAAATTGTGTCTTACCAAAACAAAGCGCTCATCCTCCAAACTATTCTTTACTGCATCTTCATCCTGATCAAAACCATATAATTTGCCTTTATCACTTAATCTTTTAATAATCTCTCTTGAGTGACCACCCCCACCAAACGTAACATCTACCACCACATCATCACCTTTCAAGTTCAAACCATCAACTGACGCTTTAAGCAAAACAGGATCATGATAATTCGTCATGCTGCCCGTTGTTTTTAGAACCTCCCATTACCTCTTCAGCTAAGCTGGAAAAATCATCCGGTTCATCAGTTAACAAATTATTATAAGTTGTCGCATCCCAAACTTCTATTCTATTAGAATAGGCAAACAACACTACTTCCTTTACCACCCCTGCATAACCCAACATTTGTTTGGGAAACAAAATTCTTCCGGTTGCATCAACAGTTAATTCTGATGCACCTCTATAGAAATACCGAATAAAATCTCGGTTCTTTTTAACATATTGATTTAGCTTGTTTACCTCAGCACTAATTCCTTCCCACTCATTTTTTGGATACAACACCAAACACTTTTCAAAACCTCGATTTAGGACAAACTTCTCCTGAGCAGCCGGATCCAGCTGCTTTCTCAGACCCGAAGGAAGCATTAACCTTCCTTTCGTATCTAGCTTACACTCAAATTCTCCAATGAAATTTGCCATACAATAGACTTTATTTCAAGCTTTTAATTTTTAAAATGTAAATATAGTCACTTTTTTACCACTTTCTACCACTTTCTACCACTTTGTTGATAACTTTTAGCTTTTTAAACCCACTTTTAGCACTACAAAAACATACAAACGATTGATTTTCAATAGATTTTAATGTTGATAAAAAGTGGGAGAAAATGCACACTTAAATTCTATTTCAGAAGACTATTTAAGTTTATCCGAATTAAGCTAAGTTTGTCTGATTTAAATTAAATTTGCGGTATGAAAATTAAATCAGCAGAATTTGTAATTAGCAATACCAAACTAGACTTATGTCCAGCTCCCAACATGCCTGAATATGCTTTTATAGGAAGGTCTAATGTGGGGAAATCTTCCTTAATAAATTACCTTACCAACAACAAAAAACTGTCTAAAATCTCTCAAACTCCAGGAAAGACACAACTTATCAATCACTTTTTAATTAATGACAATTGGTATTTAGTTGATTTACCGGGGTATGGTTATGCTAAAACATCACAAAAAAATAGGCTGAAATGGCAAGGTTTTATTTCTGAATACATCTTAACCAGAGAGAATTTGTTAAACCTTTTTGTCTTAATAGATTCTAGACTTCCTCCACAAAAAATCGACCTCGATTTTATGGAATGGCTCGGTGAAAAACAAGTTCCTTTTGCTATTGTTTTTACAAAAATTGATAAAATAAGCAGCTCGGTATTGAATAAAAACTTATTGCATTATAAAAAAGAAATGCTGAAATACTGGGCAACCATGCCTCCTTCGTTTACTTCTTCTTCGGAAAGCAAATTAGGCGGAGAAAAGATTTTAAATTATATTGAAGAGATTAATACTACTTGGAGTTAAAAGTACTTATGAGTGCCTTGAGTATTTAGGAGTACTTAGAAATTTTGATGTGTGAATTAGAAACATCAAACCTCGAACATCAAACATTTAACTTTATTTAAACAACAAATGAAACTGATAACAAAATATTATACCCATTTAAGTGAAGAGCAATTAGCACAATTTGCTATGCTGGCTCCGCTGTACAAAGATTGGAATGCTCAGATTAATGTGATTTCCAGAAAAGATATTGATGAGCTTTATCTTAAACATGTGTTACACTCTTTAGCGATTGCTAAGGTAGTAGATTTTAAAGACGGTACAAAAATTTTGGATGTAGGTACAGGAGGTGGTTTCCCGGGAATTCCATTGGCTATTTTGTACCCAAATTGCCAATTTGTGTTGGTAGATTCTATTGGTAAAAAAATTAAGGTGGTAAACGAAATTACAGACAGATTAGGCTTAACCAACATAAAAGCTTACCACCAACGAGCCGAAGAAGTTAGCGGACAATTCGATTTTATAGTTACCCGAGCGGTAACGCGTATTGCAAAATTTTTACCTTGGGTAAAAGGTAAACTCTTACCTAATGGCGAACACGAACTTAAAAATGGCATCTTGTTTTTAAAAGGTGGTGATTTAGCTGAGGAAATTGAAGAAAGCAACAAAAAAGTAGAAATCTTTCCTATCTCCATTTTTTTTGAAGAAGAGTTTTTTGAAACTAAGGTAGTGGCTTATACTAGGGTGAAATAAGTTGCGCCAACTTAAAAATCATTCAATTGATTTAGAATAAATCAAGTTACTTTGGTTTTGGAGGTTAACCAATTCCACGTAAAAATCTCTTTCTTTCATTTTTCCGGTGGCTACATGCTCCAGAATACTGGTAGATATTAACACCACATCTACAATTTGGAATTGAGGAATAGCTCCTTTATAAATTACTTTATATTCTTCTTGTTTGATGGCGTTTTTGGCATTGTCCTCAGCTGTCCAATCACTTTGTGTGGTTTTAGCTTCATACAAAGACAAATAAATATTGTTTTTAGCATTGGTCAAATCTCTGTCGGGCTGAACTTCCATATCTAAGAAAGATTTTTTAAAATTATCATATCCATCATCAGAAAAAACATAATGTTCTGCCAAATTGATGGTATCGCTAACCATAAAAAACTTTGCTGTTAAATTTCCTCCTTTCAAGGTATCTGGAATATAAATTTTAAGCGGATGATAACCAACATAAGTAAAGTTGATGGTATCATTTGGATAAACATCTATGCTAAAATTCCCATCTTGGTTGGTAGAAAATCCTTTTTTGTTATTAATGGTAGCATTTACGCCTTTTAGCGGAATAGAAAAACTGTCAGAATCAAAAATAATCCCTTTAAAATGTATCGGTTTTACTGTTTTTGTAGTGTCTTGAGCTATTGCAAATTGAACCAACAATCCGATAAATGCTAATAATGTAATCAGTTTTTTCATACTTAAATAAAGTTTATTCTTTCACACAAAGGTACAGATTTATTCTCTTGGTAGAGAATGACTTTTATCACTTAAAACTTTAAGTATTAACTAAATCTTAGATTTTTCTTGATTAATTTCTTTTATTTCTTGATTCTTATCAAATAATCTTATCGTTTTTAGACGAAATAACTTATTATGCTCTTTTATTACTTGATGAGTTATCTCTTTTTCTAGCAATCCATTTTCATCAAAATACTTCCACACACCTTCAGGACCAGCTCCATCATTTAAAAGGAATTCCACTCCTTCATTAATATAAGTATAAGAATTATAATGCTCTATTTTCTCTAAAGTCCCATTTTCACGATAAAACTTTACATCTCTTATCAAGAATTGGTCTTTACATTTCAAGCCTTCAATATACAACTTTCCATTTTTATAATACTTAAAATAATATATTAAACTATCAAAAACCAATTTATCTTGCTCTGTAACATTCTCATAAAATATGTAATGATATGCACCGTTTTCACTACAATTACTATGAAAAAACCAATTAACGTAATAATTACAAAAAGGACCCCCACTAAGCGTATCATAAAGACAAATAGTGTCAACTTTAATATTTTCAACACTATAATAAATGTCCTTACTTTTTAACTCCGATTGTCCAAATGAATATTTAGAATTACACAATAAAGTAAAGATTATTATGAATACGTTTATATAATTTTTTTTCTTATTCATAGAAATTGCACATGATTAAACATCAAAAATAACTAATCACTATTTAAAAATCATCTACCTAAAAAACATTGTAATGAATTAATAATATCATTTTTTATATCTCACCCCCCTAAACATACCCTAACACTTTGTAAGTAATAAATCCTACCCATTCGTGGAAAAGCGTTTCCCACTTAGCAATGGTATAAATATCGGGTAAAAACAGGTGGTCGAAAATAAACTTTCTTTTTCCTGCATAATGATCTACACTAAAAGGAGTAACAACAATACCTACTTTCTGAAAGCAACGTTTAGCTCGTGGCATATGATACCCAGATGTTACTAATAAATACTTTCCTTCAGGAAAATCTTTATTTAAAATTTTAGCAGCATTTACTGCATTTTCTCGGGTATTTTTAGATTCTTTTTCAATAATTACATCTTCCATTGGCACACCAATATCAGCTAAAAAACCCGCCATTATTACACCTTCTTTTTCATCAGGGTTGGTAATACTTCCTGAACCTCCTACCAACATAATTTTTTTTGCTTTTCCTGTTTTATACAGTTTCAATCCATGTAAAAACCGGTCAGTTGATGCATGAAAACCTTCCAATCCGTTTTGTTCATCAAAAGAGGTAAAACCGCCCAACACAACAACAACGTCATAGGTTTCTGAAATTTCATCATACGTTGGGTTTCGCTCTTCGTAACAGCGAAAAGCTTCATCATTTATAAAAGGATTGGCAAAAAAATAAAGCACTGAACAGGCTACTATTATTAAGGTTTTCTTTCGCTTAGCTGATTCTGTTAATAATCCCCAAAGCAATAACGCAATAGCCCAAATTAAAGGAGAAATTAAAAAGTGTAATATTTTAGATAGGATGAAAAACATGTTTAGTTCAAGGTTTCAAACTTGAGATTTGAGGTTTGTTTATAATTATTACATTTTTCAAATTGTTACATTGTTACACTTACACATTGCCACATTTATTTAGCTCTGCTTGGATTTTCTTTTATAAAAGCTTTCCATCCTGTATATCCTTTTTCACCAACAGGTTTCCCCATTTGAAAATAATGACAAACCGCTACTGCCAATCCATCGGAAGCATCTAAATGCGTAGGTATTGTTTTTATTTTTAGCAACGAAACTAGCATCCCGGCAACTTGTTCTTTAGAAGCTGTTCCTTTACCGGTAATCGATTGCTTTATTTTTTTTGGCGAATATTCTGTTACCGGAATTTCTCTCGACAACGCCACAGCAATAGAAATTCCTTGTGCTCGTCCCAATTTCAGCATCGATTGCGGATTTTTACCCATAAATGGTGCTTCAATAGCTACTTCATCGGGTTTGTATTCATCAATAAGGTAATTGGTTCGCTCAAAAATCTTCTTCAACTTCATAAAATGGGTATCTATTTTAGTTAAATTGATAGAACCCATTGCCAATAAACTCATTTTGTTATTTTTGATGTGAATTACACCATAACCCATAATTGTGGTTCCGGGGTCTATTCCTAATATTATCTTATCTTTAACCAATTTTTGCTACCTGTTTTGAATTCACATAAAAAATCATACAAATATATCAATTTACTTGCTAGGATAATTATTGGCGTTTTAGCACTTATTTACATTTATTTCCGACTAAAAGATGATATTGATACACACCTTGCTTCATTTTCTGTTTTAACTCCCGAAAACTATATTTTACTACTTATTGTTTTGTTGCTAATGCCTGTAAATTGGGGAATAGAAGCTTATAAATGGAAATTTGTTATCCGAAAATTTGAAAATGTTCCATTTATAAAAACCTTAAAACATGTGTTTGCAGGCATCACTATTGGATTAACAACTCCCAACAGAATTGGTGAAATTCCCGCCAGAGTTTATTTACTCGATAATAAAACTCACTTAACCGGCCTAATTGGTGTTACATTTTTAGCTTCTTTCAGTCAGGTTATTATCACTTTTTTGGGAGGATTTGTTGCTATATTTTTTCTAAAAGAAAATATCTTATTTAAAAATTATTTTACTTTATGGATAATAGTAGGAGGTATCATTACCATATTGTTATTTCTTGTTTATTTTTACTCCAAACCCATATTGACAGTCATCCAAAAAATACCCTTTTTAAACAAAAAAAAGTGGTTGGAAAAATTCAGTTTTTTAAGCGCTCAAGAAAAAAGTACAGTGTTGTTTTTTAGTTTAGTAAGGTATTTTGTATTTGTAATTCAATTTTACTTGGTACTCACCGCTTTTCATATTCCGATAAACAATGTTGCGACATTTAGTTTAATCCCTTTATTTTTTGTAATTAGCTCTTTTATCCCCACATTTGTTATTTCCGAAATTGCCGTAAGAGGCTCTGTTGCTTTAGTTGTTTTCAGCTCAGTTTCTACCGATAGTTTATTAATTATTAGTGCTGCTGTAAGTTTGTGGATAATTAATGTAGCTTTGCCTTCAATTATAGGAATTAGCGGATTAAAACAACTCAAATTTTAGCTTGCAAAATTTAATTTTATACTTAATCGTCTTTATTTCTGCCATTTACTTTTTGTCGATGGTATATATCATTATAGGTTGGTTGAAACAGCAAAAAAAAGCAACTTTTCAGCAAGCAGATAACCCTAAAAATAAAATTTCGGTAGTGATAGCTTTTAGGAATGAAAGCAACAATATTTTTGCTTGTCTTTCTACTTTAGAAAAACAGCTTTATAACAATACTTTATTTGAGGTTATTTTAGTAAACGACCATTCTGAAGACGACAGCGTTCGACAAATTGAAACTTACCAAACAACAAGCAAATTAAATATTCAACTACTTCACTTAAGTTCCGAACATGGTAAAAAAGCAGCTTTGCAACTTGGAATAGAAAATGCTAACTATCCCATTATTGCTTCTACAGATGCTGATTGTGAAGTTCCTGAAAATTGGCTTTCATACATTAATCAGTCATTTAGCAACAATGAAACAGCCATGTTGCTTGGCTCGGTAAGTTTTAAAGAGCAAACTTTAAGTAATTTATTATTAGATAGTTTCCAAGAATTAGATTTTTTAGCCATGCAAGCCCTTACTTTTGGAGCCTTAGGAAATAAACTCCCTATTTTAAATAACGGAGCCAACATTGCTTACAAAAAAGCAGTTTTTGGAAATGTGAATGGTTTTGATAAGCACAAAACTCCTTCAGGTGATGATATTTTTTTGCTAGAAAAATTTGTTGACCAACAACAAGTAATCAACGGTATTCTAGATGACAAGTTTATTGTTAAAACAGATAAAACCTCGACATTTTCAGCTTTTATCCAACAACGATTAAGGTGGGCATCGAAAGCAAAAAAATACAAAAACAGCAATTTAATATATTTTAGTTCAATAGTTTACCTTTCTAACCTTATTCAGTTTTTAATCTATGCTGAAATATTGTTGGTCGATAGTTTTAGGGTTGTTGGTATAATCTTACTCACTTCTAAATGGCTTATTGATTTTATATTACTATATTTGGCTGCAAACTTTTTTAATAAGAAAAAGCATCTTGTTCTTTTTGTTTTTGTAATGCTTATTTATCCTATATATATTGTGTTTATAGGGCTGTTGGCATTAATTACAGATTTCAAATGGAAAGGAAGAAGGTATCATGAATAACAAAAAAAACATCACTAAATCGAAGTCATTGAGCAAAATGGCTTGGCAGAGACTAAAAAGAAACAAGCTTTCTGTTTTTGGTATGTTTATTATTTTCATGGCAGCCATGATTGCTATTTTAGGTCCTTTAGCTCGTCCTGACAATACTCCTAAAGCAAACGACCAAACCTTAGAATTGACAACAAAAAAGCCCGGATTTACTATTGACCTATTGAAAATAAAGAAAAACAGAAAAGCAATCAATCAATCTTGGTGGTCTAAATTTTCGGAAGGAATAGAAAACACCTATCAGGTAATCCCTGTTTATGATTATAGTTTTGAAGGAACTAAAATTATTGTAGAAAAATACACCGGAGGTGATGTAAATAATGGTCCTATTGTAAAATTTGATTTAGCAGATATTGTTTTTGCTTTATCTAACGAAGAAATTAAAGAAAATAACGGTGAATTAGAATTTTATACTCATGAAGATGGTAAAAAAACCATGACCATTGAAGAACTTCAAAAAGAAATTAAATCGAATAATATTGTTAGAAAAACTTACTATTTAGGAACCGACAAATATGGCAGAGACTTGTTAAGCAGACTAATGGCAGGAACATGGATTTCGCTTTCTGTAGGATTTATTTCAGTGTTTATTTCATTGGTAATTGGAATTACACTAGGAGCTATTGGCGGTTATTTTAGAGGGTGGGTGGATGATGTTATTATATGGATTATTAATGTGGTTTGGTCCATCCCTACCCTATTATTAGTTATTGCTATTACGTTGGCACTTGGCAAAGGACACTGGCAAGTGTTTATAGCTGTTGGTTTAACCATGTGGGTGGAAGTGGCTCGTGTAGTGCGCGGACAAGTACTTAGTTTAAGAGAGAAAGAATTTGTTGAAGCGGGAAGAGCCTTAGGTTTTACTAACTTTAGAATTATTTCCGGACATATTATTCCCAATGTGTTGGGACCCGTTATTGTTATTTCTGCTATTAATTTTGCTGCTGCTATTTTGGTTGAGGCCGGATTAAGTTTTATTGGTATTGGTGCTCAACCACCTCAAGCTACTTGGGGAAAAATTATTGCCGAACATAAAGGATACATTATTACAGGGAATGCTTATTTAGCTGCTTTCCCTGGAATTGCCATTGTACTCATGGTATTAGCATTTATCTTAGTCGGTAATGGCTTGAGAGATGCTCTAGACTCTAAAACCGTGGATGATTTACCTGTGGTCTGATTTTAACACTTATCTATTCTTCCACATCAAATTTTACATACCCATTCTTCTTAACAAAATAATCATCAAAAGTAGTTTTGGTAATTTGAATAGTTTTTTCTGATTGGTCAATAGACATTTTACCGAAATTAAAATCTCGGCTATTAATAAATTGTTGATTATTGCTTTCGTAAGTATCGTTATGCAATCGACCAAAAATCATTATCGTTTTTGGTGGTAATATCACTTTAACTATTGCCGGATTACCATCCAAATCTTCTAATTCAATTTTATTATCCCATTGTATTTTACTTGATTTAGATAATTGATAAGCCTCTGGAATATTAGTGAAAATTCCAAAAATATTGCCTTCCTCCATCTTTGCTAATTCATAAGTAACAGTTATAGGATTATCTGTTTTATTACCTACCGTAAAATATTCAACCCAAGAACATCCTGAAATTAATAAAACAGAAATGATAAACAAATATGACAATAGTTTCTTCATGCTAAAAAATTAATAAACAACTTACAAAAATAATTAATCCTACCAACATTAAAAACAAGGTATAAGGCAGTATTTCTTTGGCTTTAAGTCCTGTAATACCCAACAATGGTAACGCCCAAAAAGGCTGTAACATGTTAGTTAACTGATCACCATAAGCCAAGGCTAAAATGCTTTTTGGTAAACTTACCCCTACATCTTGTGCTGCCTGCACAATTATCGGTCCTTGCACTGCCCATTGTCCACCTCCACTTGGTACAAAAATATTGATTAGTCCTGCACTAAAAAAAGTATAAATAGGATACGTTACCGTATTCGATATAGAAACAAAAAAATCAGCAATGTCGGCTATTAAACCACTATTTTTCATCATGCCCATAATTCCGAAATACAAGGGAAATTGAATTAATATTCCTGCTGCTCCTAAAATAGCCTCATCCAATGCAGTTAAAAATTCCGTAAAATTTTTGTGAAGCGTTATTCCCAACCCTAACAAAAGCATATTAATATTGTTGGGTGTAAAGAAATCTAACACATTAAAATGATGCACCGTTACAATTTTAACCGCCAAGTAACACAAAATTGCTCCTCCAAAAAACAAAGAAAATATGCGAGAATAATCTAATTTTTCAGCTCCTTCAAGGCTGGTAAAATCTACTTTTTCGGTTTCATTATTACGAGGAGTAGTCAATGTAAAAGTGGCTGATGTAGTTCTTTTCCCCAACCAAAACATAGCAATAGGTAAAATTACAATTACCATTAGCATCACCACAATATTCATAGGCGACCAAACGGTTTCGGCATAAGATATTTTTTCGGGCAAGGCAGCCAGTTGAACTTCACTAAAAATACCCGCCATCATTTCTTTAATATGATTATCTTCAGCAACTTTTGCCAACGATGAACCAGATAAGCCACCATGCCAAACCATTAAACCGGAATAACCTGCTGCTCCAATTAACGGATAATTAATAGAAAGTTGTTGTTGCTGAGCATATTCGCCCACTTTTCTAGCAAAAATAGCCCCAAAAATTAATCCTAGTCCCCAATTGAATAAACTTACTAATACCGTTAACAGTGTTACTAAAAAAGCGGCTTTAGCTGTGGTAGTACAATGTCTTACCACTATTAAAATTAAATTATTAAATGGTTTTGTCAATGCCAATATATGTCCCAACACCAACATCAGCATCATTTGGACAGCGAAAACCAACAATCCGTTATCCCAAAAGCCTTGTTCCCAAAAATGCAACACATCAAAAGAATAAGCCGCAAAACCGTTATTAATAGGTTTGGTGGTAAAAAGTACAATAAAAAAAGTAAGTAAGGTAAGCACTACCGCAATGGTAAATGGCGTAGGTAGTAAGTATTTAAAGGCTTTGGTATATTTATCGGAGAAACTCAAGATAGTTTATAAGGTTTTGACTTTAAAAGTTTATTTCAACAATACTTTCCAGGCATCTACAACCTTACCTTGTTTAATTAACACATGAGCATCTTGGTGAGGGTTATTGCCATCATAATGAAATGCTGCTATTTCCTCTTGTGTCGGGAGTTGTTCTACACTTCCTAACAAACCTAGTTCATTCCCTGTCAATATGTTACTATTTCTAATTTTTTCAGGAATGGCATCTACTCCTATTCCAATAGTAGTAATAGGCTTAGCTACTTCAAACATAGCATGATGGTCGGCTCGGCAATACCAATTTCCACCCATACGACTTACTAAATCAATTTTTTGTTGGTCTATCATATTATTTTCATCCAATACCTTCTCATTAATATGAATTTTTACTACTTCGCAAATTACCAAATTCCCTGCCCCACCATCTTGTCCCAACTCAATAATATCGTTCACCTTACACTCAAATTGCACTGGAGATTCTTTTACTCTAAACGGTTTTATTATATCTGAAGCAACAGGTGTTAACCCTGATTTTATAAATTCATTTACGCCTTTTTCATAAGGAGAACTGGCTAATGAAACTTGTTGAACAATATCATAAGTTACCACATTTATTACCACTTCACGAGTTTCTTTCACATTATCGAAGGTATTTTTTGTAGCACCTGTTCTACCACTTCTGGCAGGAGAAAAAACCATAATGGGCGGATTGGCACTAAACACATTGAAAAAACTAAACGGACTTAGATTCGGGTTTCCGTCTTTATCTACTGTACTTGCCAATGCAATTGGTCTCGGACCAACACCTCCTAATAAATAATGATGAAGTTTTGGTACTGGTATTTCTTTTGGGTTTATTGTTAGCATAAGTTATATTTTTTTGAATTTAACTTTTTAAAAGTCCATTTTTATTATTTCAAGGAAAAGTTACTTCATAAGTAGCTCCATAAAGTAAAACTGTTCCAATATTATCACATCCTGAACCAAAATCTAAGTTTCTTACGGCTAAACCTTGAGGTGTTACCAATACTGTTCCGTTGCTTACCCAATTGCAATTTCCTAATTGAGTAAGCCCATCTGTAGATGCTGAAAAGCTATTTCCGGCAAAAGCTCTCCCTGTAGCTGTTCCTGTAATTTTATAGATGTCATCAGTAAAATCAGCAGTAGTCGCTCCACTTTCAATAGTAAAGTTCTGATTGGTGCTAAAATAAATTGCTCTATTTTTTCTACCTTCATCTATCTTAAAGTCATTAGCTATCATCACAAAAACAGGTTGGTTATTAGAGTTATTAGTCAATGAATAATTTAAAACACCTTCAAAATAATATCCATTATAGTAATAATTATTAAAGCTAATTTTAACAGTTGAACCCAACATATCATACTTTGAAGTAAATTCTGCCTTAATCTCACCATTTCTAGTAACACCATTGTTAGCACAATCGGTATTAAATTGAATTTTCAACCACATTGGATTAGCGGTAGTATCAACAATTATGGTATCGCAACCAAACAATGTTGTTGCACTAGTTAATGGGTTGGCAACAATTCCCTGAGAACTCATTGCTGCTTGATGTACCATTTTAAAAACATCTTGAGCCATAGATTGAGCTGTGGCATAATCTTGAGAAGTTTTCGTTGTTTTATCTTGATCTCTATCCGATTTTCGGCAAGCAAACAGCATAGAAACTACTAATACAAATAAAAATATTTTTTGCATATTGGTGAATATTAAATTGTAGCCTAAAATTAATGGTTTTTTTCTTATTTCCTAATGTGAGGAGGTTATTAATTAGAAATTAGAGATTAGAAGATATGAAATGTAAAATATGAAATAAGAAATTACCCTACTCAAACCCCTCAATTAAAAATATTGTACATTTGTTCAAACAAAAAATCATCAAAAATAAAATACATTTATCCATATCGATATGCCATCTTAATGGTACTGGCTATTTTGGTTTGCTTATGGCCACTTTCGTTGTTTGTGGTTGTACCTAAATGGGACAACGTAAATGCCTACCTTCCTTATCGTTACTTTATTAGCGATTATTTATGGAACGGACATTTTCCTTACTGGAACAGTTTTCAAAACATGGGATACCCGGCATATTCCGACCCGCAAAGTGGCATGTGGAATCCAATAACTTGGTTCATCATGCTTTTTGGAAAATATACCATGAAATCATTAATAATTGAGCTACTTTCTTACTTTGTAATTGCAGGCTTGGGAATGTATTGGTTGATAAAATCTCTTTTTAAAGACGAAAAAACAGCTGCAATTATTGGCTTATGCTTTAGTTTATCGGGGTTAATGGTAGGTTCTGCTCAACTAATGGTTTTCTTAGCTGGTGTCGCTTGGTTACCTTGGTGTTTGGGAACTTTATATCAATTTTCCAAAAATTTCAAACTAAAATATGCTATCCTTTCAGGCTTGTTTATTGCTTTAAACACCACTTCTGCTAGTCCGGCTTATACTATTATATTAATATATTTTTATTTTTTCATCTTCCTGTATTTCTTTTGGCAAAACAGAAAAAACAAACAGCAACTAAGTTCTATTTTTATGGGAGGAGCAACAATGGTAATTGTCTCAGCTGTTTTATTGCTTCCTTATATTATGTCGTTTATAGAATTTACTCCTTACTTCAATAGGTTATCCAAATTACCTTACGATAAATTCTTGCTTTCCAATCCATTTACTTTTGTAGATTATATTTCTTTTCTTTTTCCTTATGGTGTTATTAGTGATTCAGAGATGTTTAAAGGAACGGATTTATCGCTCCGAAATGCCTATATTGGTATAGTTGGGCTATTTTTCTTTATTGTAGGATTTCTCAAGCATTACACCAATAAAAAAGTGCTATTACTTACTTTCTTAACTCTAGCATTTTTAGTTATCGCCATGGGTAGCGATACTTTTGTTTATCGGTTACTCTACCACTTACCAGGTTTTGGCGTGTTCCGACATCCTTCATTTTTTAGAACGTATGCTCTTTTTGCAATGCTTATTGTTGCTACTTATGGTTTAAAAAACTTCCTACAAACACCAATATTAGCGGGTAAAAACAAGTACCTAGCTTATGTGTTTGGAATACTTATTTTGCTAGCTGGATTGATATCATTAACAAAAACTTCTTCCAATGAAATTAGTACTAACATCTCTAATTTATTCGATTTAACAGAGTTTTCGACTAACTTTTTAGCTACTCATATAGTAATTAATGTTGCCGTTTTGTTAATGATTAGCTTATTGGTTTTTCTGCTCAAAAAAAGTATAAAACTTTCTATTTTTGCTGCACTTTTTACCTTTGCTTTTTTAGATTTAGGCATACAAACCCAACTTACTTTTCCAACTACAATTTCCTATCCTTATGCTTATAGTAGTTTTAACACCTATTTTGATGAATTGCCTAACGAAATCAATCAAAAAGATAATGACAAGCCTTTAAAATATTTTGACGAACATCAGGGGTTAAGCTATACGCAAGGAATATGGAAAAACATGTCCACTTTTAACAAAACTATTTCTTATGTAGGATACAATCCTTTTCAGTTTAGTGCTTACGAAAATGCTATAAGAAACAAATCACTAGATTTTAATATTCAAAACCCAATATTGTTTTTTCCTAAAAAAGAAAGACAAGCCAACGATAGTATCCAAAGTGGTTTAATTTGGGGAACTCCACAGCTTTACGAATTTCAACCTGAAAAAACGAACATTGAAAACAGCTATATTGGTTACAACGAATTTAAAACTACATTTGAAAATAATGCTGAAACACCACAATGGTTACTTCTAAATCAAAACTATCACCACGGTTGGAAAGCTTATTTTAATGACAAAATACTAAACATACGCCCTGTAAACGACCATATTATGGGAGTTATAATTCCTGCTAAAAGTAAAGGCAAAATACATTTCACCTATTCCTCTAATTTAATGATTTACTATACGTTGATAAGTATTTTAGGATATATTTTGATGACCGTTTATATGATAAAGAAATTTTTGTTGAACAAGAAATAGAAAAGCGTTAATTAAGTGATACTTTTGTCCCACAATTGGCTCCGTAGCTCAACTGAATTATTTGGATTTAGTTGATCTACTCCACTTAAGGCTCCGTAGCTCAACTGAATAGAGCATCAGATTTCGGCTCTGAGGGTTGGGGGTTTGAATCCCTCCGGGGTCACGAATAAAACCACAAAAAAGTGGAACGAAGCGAGTTTTCAAAACGAAAGCTCGTTTTTGTTTTTGAAAGTGAGTGGATGTTCCTTTTGTGGTTTTTCAAAGCGGAACTTTCTGGGATCATGTAATAATCCCTTCGGGGTCACAAAAAAAAAAGCACTAATTAAAAACTAGCCTAAATTACGCAGGTTTCTGAGATGGGCGAAAAACAAAGGGGGTAGCAAAATTTTGCTACCCCCTTTTTATTTGGTATTTTATTTATAAAACTTTCTTGAAGATTTAATTTTTTATTTTTTTGACTATTTATATAAATGAGATATAAATATCCTCTATATAATTCTTCATATTATAAAAACCTATCAGCTTATAAAAAGTTTAAATTAAGGTGGAAAAGATTAAAGATGAAAATTAAAATAATAGTTCAAACTTATCTCGGAAAATTGAGATACGGTTGGCACTACGGTCAAGATGTACCTGTGAAAGTGGATGAGTAATTATTTTATTCGATTTTAGGATAAAATTCATCGATAGAGGCTAAGAAATTATTATTCATATCAGCATTACCATCAACATATATCAAATTTTTTGGAGGGGTATCTTTCGTAAATGGAACCATCATTACCGAATATAATAATGGAGGAGTTTTTGAAGCTAAAGGTTCAGCAAGTTCACTAATAACATCTTTTAATGTAGTTATAATATTTGTATTATTAACTTCAATAATAATTTGTCCATGAATATAGGAGTGAATCTTTTTTATATCTAATTTTTCAACAAGAATTTTTGCAATTTCTTGCTTTGTTTTGTTGTCAAGCTCTTCATTCAAATAGTCGTTGGATTGATAAGTAATTGTGATAAAACGATTATCACTAACTGGAAAATTAAGTTGTGCTGCCATGATTAATGTGATTAAAAATAAATGGAAAATTACTAAAATTTATTGTAGGAGGCATCGCTCCAGTCCGAATGGAAAGGAGAACCTCATAGATGCCTTCTTAGCAAATTTTTTCGTAAGCAATATTTGTGTCATAGAACACATATTCTGTATCTGTTAATTCACATGCAACACTCATGAACATATAAATGAAGTCACGGAGTCTTGAATTAAGTCTTATTTCTTTTACTTTTTTCTTTAATTTTCTAATAACTGCTTGGTACACATTATTGGTAATTGCAGCAATAATTAAGAACACAGTGTTCTCGCTCATGTTACTGAATGGTGGTAATTTCCAACCGAAGTCATTCTTCATTGTGTCGAAGTTTCTTTCGCTGGTTCCTCGTTGGTTATAGAACTCGACAAGTTCTTTTGCTGAACTTGTTTTATCATTGGTAATAATCATCTTATAGGCGTATTGTCCTCCATATATCCAAGTCTTAGGAGTTGTACCATATCGTCCCTTCTTTGCTGTGTCACGCTTTCTATCCATTCTTAGGACAACAAGTCTATAATTTTCTTTTGAACCGTTGAGCTGCCACTCATAGTCAGTTGTCTCACAATCCCAATCATAGAGAGAGGTCTGAATATGGACTGGTGTCCACTTTGCATCTTCAGTAGTATTTAGAACCTCCATTATCTTCTTGCTTTTTCTTGCTCCGACAACGAAGTGAATATCTTTTTTATGTAGGTAATCAAAGGTTGGACCGTGGTATGCTCCTCTATCCATTCGAACACACCCAATGGAAATCTTGTTTTTCTCCAAGTTCTCAATACACTTCTGGGTTGACTCAAGTATCCGAGCTCCAGGAGAAACATTGCCATTTCTCATTTCAATATATACAGGAAGGTTGTCAATGCATGCAACCATTGGAGCGAAGCATCTTCTCTGCTTATAACTTTTCTTCGCTTCTCTGACCTCGGTATAAATCGCAGTTACATCAAGGTCAAGGTCGTATTTCTCATTTTGCTTTAACAATCCAATTTTTGAAGTTATTAGCGCAAGGAGGTCATTCATTGGTTCATTATCGTTTGTCTCTCTTGTTGTAATTCTCTTGTAGGTTTTGCTTCCAACTCTCTTTGACTCTTGGTAGCCTCTTTTACTTCTATGCACATCAGACTCACTAAGAACATCTGTAGCAAGACTTTTCATTACTCTTCCAAGTGTATCATGGCTCGGCAAGCTAAGTTCAGGAATAATGTTTAGGTTTTTTCTTAGTT
The DNA here is from genome assembly GCA_036567945.1 of Vicingaceae bacterium. GTDB lineage: Bacteria > Bacteroidota > Bacteroidia > Flavobacteriales_E > Vicingaceae > BRH-c54. The sequence goes on along the minus strand of DATCTM010000105.1, from coordinate 80,739 downwards.
TGGTTATGTGGTCAAGTCTTATCCCTCCACAGAGGTTTGTAAGCATCCAGGCAATAATAACATCCTCATAGCCATATTTGGCTTGCTTGACACGGGGGCCAAGACTTTCTCGAATAAGTGAAGGTATCTTGAAGTCTCTAATTTGCTTCAAGACAGGAATCACTCCTCCGAAAGGTGTTATTTTTCTATTTGACCTTCTTGCTTTCATTGTTTCATTGTTTCTTTTTTTTGATTTGAATAACGAGTTAATTATTAAAATTCACAAATGAGTTTATCTAGGTTTAATTTAAAATTTTCCAAAACTCATATGTTCCATCAATTAAGTTGCATTTAAAAAATTGCATTCCTTTATGTTTATTGCCCCATTCAATTTCCCCAGGAATATCATTTTTCACATCTATCTTTTTATCTGTATCTTCTTTTAAAATTTCATCTATTGTTGTTTTTTGATATCCAACTTCATATAACCCCAATCCTCTTAATCCAGCCAATATAATCCATCTTTTTCTGTGTTTTAAAATCCTTCCGTTTTCATATATTTCTATTAAAACTTTTATCCCTTGGAAATTCAATTTTTGTTGTCCTTTCCAGAATTCGAATAAATCTTCAAGTGTATAATTGGTGTTTTTCATGGTAATAAAGTTTTAAGAGTTACAATTGATTTTTTGAGTTCAATACAAAGCTGAACAACCAGAAGTCCCCACTTCCGATTGTTCGAGAGATGCATTGAGCCAATTGCAATTTAGATAAGGAGTTGTTCGATTCCCACTCTAAGACACTTTGCTTTTGGACAAAGCAATCTCTCCAGAGCCAAATAGCTCCGATGCTTTGATTGAATAAAGTTTATAGATTATTTGTTAACTTGCTTTGGATAGGTGTTCCAAAGATTCTACTGAAATTATATCAGTTGTGATGCCTCTTAACTTACCATAAAGTTCAATGGTAGAATTAAGAGCTATAGTTAACATTTTTTCTCGTTCAGACCATAGTTTTAACATACGTTTCTTTTCAAGGTCGTGGCTTGCCCTAAGGGAGTCAAACTGTGTTAATACTTGCTCGTAAATGGAAGCAAATTCGACACTGGTCATGAACTCAAAAAGCAGGCTTTGCTTCGTTTCTTTGTCTTTGTGAGTCAAGGTGACTTGATTTATCTTAAGGATGAAATATTTCAAAATAGCAATTGTTTGAATTGCTGAACTCATATTGCAAATAAAAACATTGTCAATAATGATGAAATTTTTTCCTTCAGCTTCCTTGGGCATTGTTTTGCTGATTAACAATAAACACTCTGCTCCACCAATTAATCCAGCATCTGACTTTAGTTTATTAATCCATGATTTTGAAAAGCTTTGAACTGTCTTAACTTCAATAGCTATTTTTCCAATGCAGGAAGAGCCAATCATGATTTCGATTATGGTATCACATCCTCTAATTCCTTTCGGAACCTCTTTAACAATACAATCTTGAGAGAAGTTCTCACGGATTTGGTTTTCAAGGAAAAGTTCAGAACTCTCACCAACAAGCTGTCCACTACTGCTGTATGAATCAACCTTTTTCTTGGCTAAATCCAGTTGCTCCTTTAGATTATTAATAACCTGTTCTTTTTGAAGAACTTCTAATTTATGCGTCTCTTCAAATTTAGATTGAACAGATAGTTTTGCTTCTTTTAGTTTTTCCTCAAGCATTTTATCATACTTGATTATTGTAGCTGCTTCTTTTTCTTCAGCTTCAATGGCCATTTTCCTCTTGAGTTTATTTAACCCAGAGATTTCTTTGGTCTTTGAAACCAATTGTTTGTTTAGCAAATCTAATTCTGCTTCTTTCTTCAAGTTAATTTCTTCTTGAATTTTTCTTCGAAGATTCTTTTCTTCCATTAGAAGACCACTTGCAACTTTTTCTTTTATCAATTTATCGAGGTCTGTTCGTTCTTTTGAAAGTTTAAATTGCAATCGTTGATATTCACCTTTTTTCTTTTCAAGTTCTTTTTGCTGATTAATAATTTCCTCATTAAGCTCGTGCTCAATTGAAGATTTTAATTCTGCCCATATGCTATCGCTTGGAGAGAAGTTTTCCCTGCATGCAGGGCATGTAATTTTTAAATTTGGTGTTTTCATTGGCTTATATAGATTTAGTTTAACATATCCTTCCTCTTTCGGAGGAAGGAATTTTAATTACATAAAATGTATTTTGCTAAATCTCATATCCAGTGTCAGGAATTGAGTTGATTTTGGGGAGTGAACACAATTATTTTTTGTATTCAGTGTCTTTATACGACCTAATTAGGTTTTTGTTTCAAAAAAAATGATTAAATTTGTGACAAAATACTAACTAACTGATTTTCAATAGTAATTTTATAAAAAATGGACAACAAAGAATATTTGATGAGAATTTCCGAGAGAGTTAAAGAAATAAGGATTCAAAAAGGACTTTCTTTATATGCATTTGCAAAAAAAATGAATACATCCAGAACTCAAGCAATCCGAATTGAATCTGGACAGAATACTGGTATTGGAACTTTACGAGATGTCTGTATTGCTTTAGATGTTAAATTAATTGACTTATTAAACATAGATGAGTAGGCACTCTTTTTCTAGTCTCTTTGTGTTAAATGAGCAAAATCAGACTCTTTTAGCATTGTTCCAACATCTTTTAAAATAAATGTATTATACTGAGTGCTTGATAAGCTAATTTCAGTACTACCAGTATTTTCAACGTTTAAAACAATATGCCTATTCTTTACTCCATAAAATTCACTTCCACCTTTAGCATTAGGAAAAATGAGGTTACAATCATTTGTTAAATGATATGTACCTTCAACATGATTTTTTCCACCATTGGTTGTTAAAGAGAAAGTACCATTCTCATTAAACTCCAATAAATTTAAGCCACCCTTTGTCTTCCAATTGCTTTCACACAAATTTTCAATTAAATCATCATTGTCGCATACATCTAGTTTATCTAATCCAAAAAGTTGAATTCCACCTCCAACTATTATAATTATTACAATTATTATAAAAATTCTATTCATCATAAATTAGATTAATCAATTACACAATTACAATCTGACGAATCAAAAGGTGAATAAAAATATCCTTCTCCATATTCACCTATTTTAAATGTATGATAGGGTTCATCAAGTATATTTTTATGTTCAATTATATTTAGTTTTTCTTTGTTTTTAGGTTCTTCCGAAACTTTGTTTTTGTACTCTTGATATACTTCATTAGTAATTGTGTTAAATGAGTGAAGCTCTCCATTACTTGGATTAATTTTTAAAACATGTTTTATAACTTCCGATTCGTTCAAACCTTTAGAATTATATATGCTAAATGAATGATTGCCTTCATAAACAAAGATGTTTAATGTATCTTTTAAAAGTCCCATGGAAAGAAAACTTAAATCGCCATAACTACTAAAAATACTATCAGTTGAGCATGGCAATCCACAATAACTCCATTCTTGAACACCTTCAGCATCAAATTTTCTTATTCGAATTCTTTTAATATTATGTATTCCGTTTGGAAAGCGGTCAGAGAAATCATAATTCCTAATATACTCGATATCTTCAACAACATAAATATTTGAATTTACATCAAGAAAATAGTCTCTTATTTTGGACCATGATTTCTCTTTTCCAGAATACTGTACATCTACATCAGCAGTATAATATTCTCCCGTTGTTTTATCTCGTCCTTTCTTTGTTTCTTTTTTTGTAATTGATTTATTTGGATTCATTGTGAGTGAAGTAATTAGTTCAGCAGAAATTCCATCCCCTAAGAACTCTTGTTCAGAAATTGAAGGAGCTAAAGTATCTGCCTGAGATATATTTCCTTCGTTTACTTTTTTACCAAATGTATTTATCAAGTCTACTGCTGGCTTATCATAATAAAGATTTTTACTTGTGTATTCATCTACAAAAGGAAAAGGCATGAACGATAGACCATTTTTTTCGTTTCTACTAGTGTAAACTAAAAAATAAACAAATTCAATCTTAGAGGCTTCTGTTATTATATTTATTAAAGCGTTACATTCTTCATCATACAAAATCATTTCAGGAGATATATTCGCACTGCTAAATACTGTATTTAGCTTATTAAATGCATTTTCAACTCCTGTAAATTTACCTTGCTTATTTAATTCATTAATGATAAACATATCATTAGTTACAACAGAAACGGTATCTTCTTTATATATTCCTTTAAAAATGGATAAATCTTCACGTCCATTGTTTTTCAAATAAGCTTCCAGGTGATTTGTATTAATATTTTCAAGCAACCATTGTTTTGTTTTCTCTTTTTCAGACGGACCACAACCTGCTAAAATAAGGGCAGAAAGACCCAAAATAAATATTTTTTTCATTTCTTATTACTTTGTTAATCGGTTATATTGTTCTTGTGTAACTCTTCCATCACCTCCGCAGCTTGAACATTCGCCAAACTGTCCCGTGATATTATTTGTTCTTCGTCCCAATCCATTACAATGTGGACATGTATAACTCTGAGAAGAAGCAGATTTATTTGTATTGGTTCTACTTGAGTAAGGAGACTTATACCCATCATTCATCCAAGCGATACCAACAAAAAATATCAATAGGATGCTTGCACCTCTTCGGAATGGAACTACTAAACTTTCGTTGCTTTTTCTTGCCCACAAAGCCATAAGTCCACCACCAACTAAAACACAAAAAAGAAAAGAAAACACTCGCATAAGAAAACTTCCACCTGCTTCTTTGCTTAGTACAAAGAAGATTATGATTAAAGAAAAGATATTAATGCCGATAAATAGATAGGCATTTTTTGAATAAACTTCTTTAAAGAAATTAACTAACTTGTTTGAATTCATAAGTCAAAAAATTTTAGCAAATATATAAAATAAATTCTAAATATAGAGGGTTTATAAATAGAGTTACTATTTTTAGTTTGAATAATGACTTTTGTGTTATGAAATCTGACACAAAAGAAATAGAGCAAGAATACCTTAGTAAACTTATGGATAGGGTTTTGCAATTGAGAAAAGCCAAGAAAATGAGTCAAGAAAAGTTGGCAAATGAGAGTGGTATAGCTCGTTCACTAATGCGTGGGTATGAAAGAAAGGAAAGAAATATTTCCTTTGCAAATCTTGTTCGAATAATCAAGTTTGGATTTGGAATGACGATTGAAGATTTTTTCTCGGAGGGATTTGATAAAAAAGCGAAGGAGTGACAGAGGTTAAAATGATTGCAAATTGAAAAAGTCGTTAAAATAATTATTTTAAGTTATGGTAAAAAAAAGAGATAATGAGGCAAGAATGTTTCACTTGTCATATGATAAAAAGAATAGTGAAATTGATGGTGAAACATTGAGAATGGACATAACTATTGCTGCTTTAAATATTGATTTAAATGTAATATTAATGTCTCCCGTTGAATCAACAATATTAATAGAATCGCACAAAAATTTTGAATTTTGGGAATCATTCTTTCAAAAAAAATATGAACCAAAGATGTTTTATGTTCTTTCAGAAGTTAGACAGAATGAAGAAAGTTATATAATAAACTGGGATATAAACGAGGAGTTAAATTCAAATTACGTTAAAAAAGTGGAAGCTCTTAGAGCAGAATTTATACGGAAGAGAAAGTTGATGGGACTATAATTTTAGAGTTCCTCTTTCATTCATATACTTTTTCATTTTCTCTAAACAATCTTCAATAAATATTTTAGGGAAGTAAGGGTCTTGATAAGTAACACCAAGATTTTTTACATCTACCAAAAAATCTAATAAGTATTCATCCATATAATAATCATTTGAATTATTTTTAAAAGACAAAAGTTCTTTCTTATTACTTTCTTTTCTTTCTTCCATTTCATACAATACTTATACACTTCACAACATAATAAATAATCAAAGAAAAGTAAAGGGAAAAATGAAAATTTATTCTTTTTCAATCCTTAATTCAATTTTATATCGAGGAATAGAACTATTAATCCAATCATATAAAATTAATTTAGTCGAAATATTTAATTCATCATCTATTTTCCAAGAGGTTATAAAGGCTGTAGAAAAATCTAATCCATATTCAATATCTACCTCAATATCAAAATACGTTTTAATCTTTTCTAATGCTTTGTATAACTCTTTTCGGTCATTGGTCTCATAATTCAAAGAAATAAAAGAGATTTTAGCAGTTGATATATCTACTCCAGCATGTAAATTAAACACGATTCCCGAAATATCTAGATTCAATCCTCCATGGTGGTTTGGTACAAAGTTTTCTCCGACAGCTATATTATAATTGTCTTTAAATAATTTAATTATGTTTCTTGTGTTCATATTTTTAAAATTAGTTATTTTTTTAGTGTTTTATTATACTTATTTGTCATTAATTTAAGGTAATTAATGATTCTCAAAATCGTTGTACGGTGTTTTTAGCATTTCTGATACATATAGTTCAAATAAATATTGCTCAATAGGATTATTTATTTCAATATATTTAATATCCATAGCTGCAACCTGTTGTTTAGATTTACTAAAAAGCTTGTTAAATTTTTTGTCTTTTACTAACGCACTACGTTTTAATTTAGTGTCGATACACATTTTGTTTGCTTGTTCTTTTGCTAATTTGAATGCAAAACTTGCTGCATTGTGTTTTGAACTTGGTCTGCTATGCTCTAAAAGTCTAGCTCGCATACGGTTTGTTCTTCCAACGTAAATTGGAATGCCTTTGACAATAAAAAGATAAATTCCACGATTAGGTACGCTACTAAGATTGTCCCTTTTAATTGATTTACAGTTTTGAAGTGTTACAAATTGTGATGATAATTTGTCAATTCTTTCTTGGAAAATTTTATTCATGATTTAATATATTTAAATACCAATATGATTCTTTTATGTTCAAGTGTAACTTAAAAAAGAAGCCGTCTCATAACTTGAAACGGCTTCTTTTTAGTTTATTTGGGCTTTGAAAAAAGGTGTTCCAATTGTAATAGAATTACCTTTATTTGCATAATGTGCTGCAAACACTAATGTAGCAGCAATTCCAACTAAACCTAAAATTAGTACGGTATTATTCATATTAATTTTTTTAATGATATGGCAATATGTCCACGTAGTATCTAAGACGAATTAAAAATGTTTTCGATATAAGAGACCTACGAAATTTATTAACAATTATCCTTTTCTTCTGTCTTTTCAAATAAACATTCAATAATTTTATTTAATCTCAAAAAGATTTTTTGAAACCTTATAATTATCAGTAACTTCCCTAACTTTGGCTGTTAAGTTGAATACCGTTTTGATTGGACATATATAAACCAAGAAGGTATTTTTATGAAATCTAATGAATGTAATTTATGAATTCAATAAACGAAGTAACCCTTGAACATATTAATCTCCTTTCTGCAACAGAACTAACTGAACTGCTAAAACTCTTGTTATATGCTGAGTCTGAAGCAAAATCTCTTAATAGTGTTGTCATTGTTCCTTTAAATATAAATACCGCTGATGGTGGTGAAGATGGAAGAATCGAATGGAATGGTTCTCCTGATGAAACGGTAAGATTTAAAAAACCTATGACTCTATTTCAAAACAAAGCAACAAATCTTACTAAACAAGGATGCTATAAAGAGATATTAAACTCTCAAAAGACAGGACAGCCAAAAACTTTAAAAAGTCAGATTGAAGATGTTGTAAAAAATGATGGTAAATACATTTTATTTACTAACTCTTCTTATAGTCCAGCACAAATTAAAGAACGTATAGAAGGATTCCGAAATGCTATTAAAGATGCTGGTCACAAAAACTATAATACCTTTAATATTGAGATTTACGATGCAAATAGAATTGTAGACTGGACAAATGAATATCCAGCAGCTGTAACTTTAGTTCAAGGGTACAGAGGAATAAATAGACTTTCTGATTTTAGGACATGGAAGGATTGGGAAATAGATATGCCTGGTTCGTCTGAACCGTATAAAACCAACCAAACTATTATTGACAACATGAATTTCGTTAGAGAACAGGTTGTTAAAGAAAAAGTAGTAAGAGTAATAGGTCATTCAGGACTTGGAAAAACCAGATTGGTACTTGAAGCTTTTAGAGGTGATGACTCCAAAATAAAACAATTGCAATCTCAATTGGTCTATTATGATATTGGAACAGGAGGAATTGAAAAAATAAGCAGTTACATCCTTGCTTGCAAAAACAAGCACTATGGAATAATGGTTATAGATAATTGTAATGAAGAAAACCATAATGCTTTATCAACTTTAATTAAGTCTTCTGGTCATTTAAAGTTAATTACTATAGATTTTTCTTCGTCTACTTATGAAAAATCATACTTAAAAATTATACGTGATAATCAAAAAGAGATAGTAGAACAAATAATCGAGGAAAAATTTAAAAATATACTATCTAAATCTGATATAGATTTCATAACCAATCGAAGTGAAGGATATCCTGCTATGGCTATTCTATTTTCTGACGCAATTATTAGTGAAGGCTTTGAAAGTTTTCATAGTGAATTGCGTGACGATTTTATTAAAAAATTAGTTTTCGGAAGAAATGAACATAGTGAATATGAATTTCAAATAGTCAAAGCTTGTTCAGTACTTTCTTCATTTGGATTTGTAGATGGAGACTTAACATCAATATTAACTGAGGGTGAGATTGAAGCTTTAACCAACCAAACAGATTATGTTCGAGAAACAATATGTGGAACCTTTCAAGGTAATATCATTTCATCTACAGAATTTTATAAGGTTTGTAAAAAGTATAAAAAATCTCAAATTATTGAGCAGAGAGGCACAAGTATTATGGTAAAACCAACACCATTAGCAATAAACCTTGCTGCAATGTGGTGGGAAGATACACCACCTCAAGAAATCAAAGATATATTAACAGAATTATCTGGCAACCAACTTGGGCAACGTTTAGTTGAACGTCTTGCTGAATTAGACCAGCTTGATAAAGCAAAAGAAACAGTTAATCAATTATGGGGGGCTGAAAGCCCTTTTGGGACAGCGGAAGTGCTTAATACTGAATTGGGTTCACTTCTCTTCCGCTATGTTGTTGAAGTGAATCCAGAAGCAATGACAAAAACATTAGTTTCAGTATATGGAGATTATACTAAGGAAAATTTAGAAAATATAAAAGAAGGAAGAAGAAACTTGGTTTGGGCATTAGAAAAGCTTTGTTTTCATAAGTCTACTTTTTTAGAAGCAGCAAAAATTATGTATGCTTTTGCTGTTGCAGAAAATGAAGAAATAGGTAATAATGCAACCAGTCAATTTTTACAATTCTTTCAATTGTTTTTATCAGGAACTGAAGCAACACTGGATGAGAGATTGAAATTAATAGATTGGGGATTATCCAAAAATGATGATAACTATACAAAGCTTGCAATTTTAGCTTTAGGTAAGGGGTTGGTTAATGAAAGGTTTGTAAGAATGGGGGGCGCTGAACATCAAGGAAGTGGTCCACCACTTGTTGATTATAGACCTTCTTGGGATGAAATCTTTAAATATTGGGAACATAACATTAAGACTTTAACAGACATTGCTTGTTCAGATAGTCAGCATTGGGAATTGGCTAAACAACAAATTGCAAGCTCATTGAGAACACTAATTCGAGATAGACAATGGGAAAAAGTAAAATCTTCAATCTTAGATATAACTAAGGCAAAAGGAAACTTGTGGATGGAGGCAAGAAATAATTTAAAAAAGACTGTCAATTTTGTAGATAGATTGACAGAAGATGAAAAAAAAGAGATAAATAGTTTAATAGAGAAATTGACTCCTAATGATGTGCGTAGTCAGTTAATTATTAATGTAATTACTCCAGAATGGGATAATTATGAAAAGGATGAAAATGGTGATTATATTGATAATGTAAAATTAAAAGCTGAGGCATATGCTGAAGTTGTTGTAAAAGAAAAAATAGATTTAAGCGATTATTTACAAGACCTATTAAGTCAAGAACAAAGACAAGGATTTAATTTTGGACAAGCTATTGGAGCTGTTAGTGAAGATGTTAAGCCCCTTTTAGAAAAAGCAGTCGAAGTACTAAAAGCTTTAAAAAGTAATGAGCAAAACCCAGAATTTATTGCAGGAATTCTTAAAGGAAAAGGAGACCAAAATCTTTCACGGTACATAATTGATAAATTTATTAATAATGAATTCATAAATATTCATTCTTTTTATTTAACAAGAGTTCTAACACCAACATTTGAAGATATAGAAAAGCTTTTTGAATTGATTGAAAATAAAAATCTATCAATTCAGTTATTTCACAATTTTAAATACGGAAGAGTACTTGATAATATTCCTATAGAAAAAGTAATATCAATATGCCTTAGGATAGCAACTTATGGCTTTGAGGGTAAATGGGTGGCTCTTTCAGTAATGTTTATGTATTGTCATAAAAACGAAGACCATTGGACACTATCCAAAGATTCTTTTAAGCAGATTATTGAAAGCGGTAATATGATAATAAATTATGAAAACAGAAATCAGTTAGATGGTTATGATTGGACAGAAGTTGTAAATAAAATATTATCAACAGAAGATGCAAATGATTTTGCAATTCAGATTACAAATCAGATAATAGAGTTTTGTCAAACACATAGTTATAGTTATTCTATGGAAGGCAAAATTAAACCTGTCATTCATGTTTTATTTGAAAAATACTTTGAGATATGTTGGGATGCTTTTGGTCAAGGCTTAACTAATGATTATATCACATATATGCATTTAGAAAACATAATAGGAGCTGGAAATGGTAATATGAGAGATAACGAAGGTTTGTTATTTAAGAAACCTGAACATTACTCAATAATACTTAAATGGTGTAAAGCTAACCCTGATATTGCTCCAAAAAGAATTGCACATATGATGCCGTTGGGTATAATTGAAGATGGTAAAAATAAATGGCATCCTTTTTCTTATGAATTAATTGAAGAGTTTGGTAATGATAAAGAATTCTTAAGCAGTTTATCTTCAAATATGGGAACATTTGGAACAGTTGGTTCAAGTGTCCCTCATTATGAAAAGCAAAAAGATTTATTACTCCAATTACAAAGCATAAATCATGAAGAGCTAAATAAATGGGTTGCTAATATGCTTGATTACACTGTTAAACTAATAAAAAGAGAAAAACTTGAGGATGAGGAACGTTATTAATTTATTATTCTATTAATCTATGTACAATTTTGCTAAACTACTAACTGAAGAACCAGAAAAACTTGAAAGATTAATAATTCTTTTTTTAAAATTTTTATTAACACTATGGGTTACACTCACCTTATTTGGAGTTGACATAACTCTAAATGAAATATTTAATGATGAAGTATTTTCTAATCATACTTTAACATCTATCTTAGTATTTAGTTTTAGTTTTATCTGTGTATGGATTGGTGTATGGCTTATAGCTGTGGAATTAATAATTCGTTTATTGGTAGACCTTTTATCTTTAATAGGTAAACCAGGATTTTACCTAAAAGGAGTGTTGATTATTACAGGTGTAATTACTAAAGATAATAAACCTGAAAATAAAGTTATAGATTTTGCGGATGAGTTAGATGAAATGGCAGCAACAAATAATAATGTATATCATGACAATTCAATTAGATTATTTCAATATTTTTCTATTGCTTTAATAACCTATATAATATTCATCTTCTCTGATGAAATAGTGTTTAATTGTGTTACAAATACAATTCTAATAATAATCTTATCATTTATGTTTATAGCTCTTATAGCTATTAATAATATTGCTATATATTTTGATACTTCATTGTTAGACCTAAGAAAAAGGTTTAGAAAATTAGCCTATCATCAAATGATAAAAAATGCTTTGGCTTCTGTTTATAATTATGACTATAATATTGACTCTCGAACCAGAAGGATTTTTCTTGAAAAAAAAGAAAAACACCTACCATATCCTCCAATAGTGGTAACACCTGTATACTCATGGAATTACAATTTAAGTGAAAAAAAGATGGTGGATGAATTAAAAAGGGCTTCTATAAAAACATCTAATGACGATTTTCAAAAAGAATCGCAAAATTCTCCAATATATCCTGTTATTGTTACAAATATTAAACCTGATGCTATAAGAAATTTTATTTCAAAATTGGATATGAGTATTTTTATTTATGCTGAAACGAGAGAAGATATTGAAAATGGTATTGAAGAAATGTTCTATAAAATTAATAATGAAAATCATGAAAGATTATCTAAGGTTGTTGAAAGTCGAAAAAATAGTTAATTTTTAAATCTTAGTATCGCATAGAGTAAGTTAGCGTAAATAATAAAACCAACCTTAAAATAAGATTTTAAATGAATGAAACTTTATACAAATACAAACTAAAGGCAAAACATTACCACCTATTTACCAATAAATAAATGTTTGAATATGGAAGATATAAGTAAATCAATTAAATCAATATTATATGAAAGGACTAAAAGTCCTTTTTATGGAGCATTCTTATTATCTTGGCTAATTTGGAATTGGGAATTGTTATATTATTTCATTATTTATGATGAAAATTTTTATGAAAAAGTATCATGCATAAAAGAAAATTATATTGGTTGGAATTATAATTTACTATTTCCTTTTTATAGTGCAATTATATTTTACACATTAGGAAGTTTAGCTTCTATAGGTTTTCAGTGGATTAAAATACAACTTTCAAATATAAGTAAGAGTAAGGTAGAAAAATTTGAAACACTATCAATTGATGAATCATATAAGCTGAAAAATGACATTCAAGAAAGAGAGATGGAAATGAGTAGAAAATTAGTTGATTTAAATGAAGCATTAAAAAGAAGCGAAGACAAAAACTCAAATTTATTAATTGAAATAGCAAATAAAGAAAGTTCTATCTCAGCTCTCAGTAAAGAAAAAGATAGTTATCAAAAGGAAACATTCAAGTTAAGAGCAGATATAGAAGAAATGCAACAAAAGTATATAGAAAGTAATCTTCTTGACCAGAATGTGTTAACATTTACACATAAAGGTTGGCAACATCAGGATATAGTAGATAAACGGTATAAAATAAATAAAGAGACAAATTTTTATGCTAAAATCTCCTACTTGAATAAAGACCAATCTTTTGTTATTTATTTAGGTATTTTGCTAAAAAATAATCAAAGGAGGTGGATTGGTTTTTCTGGAGGAAACAAGAATTCTGTCTCAAAAACTAATACTGAATATACAAGGACACAAATCTATAATTCAAATGAAGTTATTATACGAGAAAACATTTTGTCAATATTAAATGTTGCTTTTCCTGAAATAAAAGAAGACACTTTTATTGTTGACAAAATAAGGTTAAGGGGAGATAATGTCTTTAATGATGATATTACATTCTCTTATAAAATATTTTAATTAAAAACCTCCAACAATTCTGCTGGAGGTTCTTACTCTCTTAAACCCTATAAATCCTTAAGCTTTTTTCCAAAATTATCCAAATTTGAGACTTGCGTAATTAAGACTAATTAAAAACTAGTGCTTTTTTTTATCTCTTCAATTTTTTTTCATAAATCTTTATCCAATCTTCAACCGTCATTTTTTGAACCAATTCGTTTAATAATTCAAAAGGGATATTTTCCATTTTTTTAAACCTTATGCAACTTTTTCCCATATCTAATTTAGTTTTGCAGTGTTTAGGATAGTTAGCAGTAAACCAACTTAATAATTTTTCATCAGCATAAAGTCCCATGTGGTAAAAACCTATATGGTTTTTTTGTGAAGCTAACCCCATAAAAGGCAATGGTTGTTTAGGATCGCAATGATATCCGTTTGGGTAAATACTATGAGGCACAACATAACCTAACATGCCGTAACTTACTACTTCTTCAAAACCTTTTGGTAATGCTTTTTTTATGATATTTCTAAGTTTCTGAATAACTTCTTTTCTGTCTTCAGAAAGTGTTGCTATATACTCATCGGGTGTTGTAGCTTGTGTTTGCATATTTTTTATTTTTTAAGGTATTTCCAATTTCTTACTTTTCCCTCATTCATCCACTCAATCGCAGTAGCTAAACGTTGGCCTCTAGTTTTTTCAGTTTTGGCTTCCGTAATCCATTCTACATATTCCTTTTTGTTAGTATAACTAAAGCTTTCAAAAGTTGTTAGGGCATTTTTGTTCGTTTTTAACGCTTTAATAAAATAATCTGGAATGTCTAATGTTTTTGTAGATGCTTTTTTAGGGGGAAGCTTCACACCATCATCATTAAGTTTTTTTGCCTGAGTTATCAACTCTAAAATTATCTTATCTGCAGGTAAATCCTTCAAAGAAGTAATTTTTCCGAAATGTCCCATAGCATTACCGCCATCGGCAGCTCTTGGTTGCAAAACTCCATTAGTATCTTTTAATAGTTCACCTTTCCAAAAACTAAAAACTACGTGTTGTTTAAATGCAGCTATGTTGCATAAAGGGCCTTTATATTCGAAAAAAGGCATACCCCATTTAATGGTTTCTTTCATCTCCGGAATTGCCTGATGAACAAGATTTCTTAAATGATTTAAAATAGGTTGAGCAAATTCTTGAGACTTTGCTATATAAGCATCAATTCTATCGTCAGTATTCATCATATAGAATATTTTAAGAAAAGAAAAAAGGAATTAACTATTTACTGTCCTAGCAAATACTGCATCTCGAATAGTTTGAGTTGAGTTTCAAACAATTTTAAACGAATGTTTAGCAACTCATCATCTTCGTTGTTCTTTTTGCTTTTTTTATCACTTTTTTTAGACAATAAACTTTGTTTGATGTTGTCATCATTAGAAGATGTAGCTTTTTCTTTATCTTTTTTCTTAGTTTTTTCTCTTTTCTTTGGAGCGTCATCAGCCGTTCTGTTGAAATTATAAGTTAACCCTAAACCAATGTAGCTATACTTATCATAAGCCGTCCAATCTCTTCTAAAAGCATCAATTCTATCAGTAAATGTACTTGTTTGTGTAATGTCTAAATGAATATCAATTTTGTAATTATATTTATAATTTACCGTTAATCCATAAGGAATTGTAAAAGTTTTTGCTCTAGCAACTTTATCGCTAAGCGTTTTTTGAGCCAATTGTTCTGTAGCTTCTACCTCAACCCAGCCTTCATAATCTTTTGTTCCAAAAGTTTTGGTATCGTACAAACGACTCCTGTACCACATTGTACCAACTCCAACCTGAGCGTATAAATAAAAACGGTTGTATTCATTTTTTTTAAATAAGGCCTTATTTAAGAAATATCTTACTTGAAAAGAAAGGTCGAAAAACTGATTTTCAAAAGAAACAAATGAAGATTGTTTTCCTGGTTGTCTAGTGCCAATTAAACTACCTCTTTGGTAATTAATTTGAGCTCCTAAGCCCCATTTAATTTCCCTAGCAATAGTGGCTTTAAATCCTGCAGTTATGTGTTCATTAAATTGGCTTGGTCGTGGAAAAAGTTTGTATGCAGCAATATCTCCAAAGTAAACATTCATGCCGGCAGAAAGTGTTACTGACATTCCATCAAAAACAACGCCCATGCTTTTGTCTCCATCAGATTCTGAAGCATCATCATCTTCAGTTGAAGTAGTTTTTTCATCCTCAACTGTTGGTGTTTCTGTTGTTGTTTGAGCAATTGTAAAACATGAAAAGATGCCTACAAACAAACTGCTAAGAAGTATTTTTTTTATCATAAATATTAATTTTTGAAATCTAAAAATCCAATTTCAAAGTTATTTTCAACCCACATTAATTAACAAATATAGTGTTTTATTCAAAATATCAAGCTAATTTAAAAACTTTTTTAGTTTAGCTGATGGCTATTAATTAATGCTTTGTATCTTTGGGTAATGAGTACAGCTGTTTTTAAAATCATTTTTTTTGTAGTTATTACCTTTTTTTTCCTTGGTATAGCTAAGGCTCAGTTCATTTCTATAGCAGATTATGATAACAAAGCTCAAGCTTATGCCATACTTTCTGCTCAATATACTAAATTGGCTTATTTACAAGCAAGAAAAATGGAGTTTAATAATAATCCAAAAGCTTATTGCGATACCGGAAGAGTGAGTAATTTAATAGCTTTAGAATATGCTGACAGTGCACTATACTTTGCTCATGATTCATCAAAAAAAGCAATTGAGATTATGTACCGAGCAATTAACTATCAACATAATGCAAATAATTTATTCAATCACTTTTCTAATAAAAAAAGACTTTTTAATCAAAAATCGCTTGTGTTTGCTTTAGGAAATGCCATTGATGACGCTTATTTAGCTTCTTTACTTTTTGATGACCAAGAAAATGAAGAAGAAATTATAGCAGAAAGTAAAGAAAGACAAATAACTCGAATTGAAACGGACGAGTTTTCTTTTGTGACAATTAAAGAAATTTATGGTAATAGACTTACAGAGTTAAGTAATGAAATTAATGAGTTGGAAAAACAAAAATCCACCAAAACAGGAGATGAACTTGTAATTATTGAAATTACCATTGAACAACTTAAAGAAGAGGAGAACAAGTTAAAAGAAAAAATAACCACCAGCTCCGATAAATTGTTAACTATACAAAGTGAG
Organism: Vicingaceae bacterium; assembly: GCA_036567945.1. GTDB lineage: Bacteria > Bacteroidota > Bacteroidia > Flavobacteriales_E > Vicingaceae > BRH-c54. The sequence goes on along the minus strand of DATCTM010000105.1, from coordinate 64,210 downwards.
TTGAGTGAAGAAATGTTGAAAATTGTTGATGAAGCTATTTTTACTACTGAAAAAACAGGTTTTTATAATGAGCAAGTTCCTGTTCCTAAAAACCCGGAAATGCCAGAAGGATTGGTATTTCGTATTCAAATCGGTTTTTTCAAAAAAGAATTACCTGAAGAACATTTTGATGGTATTTTCCCATTAGCTTCGGAACAAATCGACAATACCTACTTTAGATACATTGCAGGTAGTTTTCCTACTTATGAAGCTGCAAAGCGATCGCTACAAAAAATAAATGACAAAGGTTATTCCGATGCATTTATTGTAGCTTATTTTAATGGAAAGAAAATTTCTATCAGTGAAGCGTTAAGTAAATAAAACTTTTAATTAATTGTTTTATAAATATATAATCAAATATTACTGCTCCAAATTGGTAACCCATCTAATATTGTTCAATATTAGCAAGTTAATATTGACAGGAGCATTTCCACCTTTAACCGCAAAAACAACATCTAACATTTGCATGTAGCGTTTGTCAAAATCTTCTAAAGGCACTGTAATTTGTTGGAATGAAGAAGTATCTAAAGCCGAAGTGAACACACTCAAAGGAGTACTATGTCTATATTGTTCACAATAACTTCCTCCAGGATTTGCTTGATTTCCATAAATCATTAAACCAAAATCATTAAATCCGGCATTATAAGCATCAGGATGAAGCATAGCATCAAATTGTAAATAGCCTTTTTTAAATTCAATAGCACTTCTTTGGTTTAGTAATCTTATTACCAAAGCATATTCACCTAAAGAATCTGAATTTACTAACAAATAAGTATCTCCTGTAATAGTGGTATCAGCAGGAACATAAGTGGTATCAGGTGGTGTTACGTTATTATCAATTATAGTATCAGCAGGGATAATGGTAGTATCCGGATTCATGAAAATGTTGTATTCATTAGTCATACAAGCACCAACACTAAATGAGCCTGTAGCAGGATTTCCCCAGTATCCCAAAGCATTATTGGAATATATTGTAAATGAAGAATCTAAATATTCGCAAGTTCCATCATCTTCTTTAGCTAACACATTGTAATTAGTAGCTTCAGGGTCAGTGCAACCTTTTCTATCTTCATCTCCACAAGATGAAAAAACGGTTATTACTAATAATGATATTGCTATAAAAAATTTACTCAAATGTTGCATACTTGTATCTAATTCATAAGGTGAATAACAAACAAATATACAAATTTATAAATATTATACACTTTTAATTTCATTTTTTCTATCTTGTATGTCAACATCTAATGAACAGTTTAGCGTTAACAACTCATAACTACATTAGTTTTATAAGCCACTACCATTCTTAATTTAGTTCATTATAATTTCCTTTTAAATGAATTATTTTTTAACTATAATTATTATTTTTTCATTTATTTTTTCTGTTAAAGGACAAGAACAGTTACCCGATTGCACTAACCCTCAAGAAGTAAAACTATCTGTTTATAACACATTCAGCAAAAATGACAGTCTAGAAAGTATTTACTATCAAGAAGAAGATACTTACACCTTTTGGTATAAGCTTACCGTTGATGGTAATGGAGAAATAAAATACACTCTCCAAAAACTTAATAGCAATGATGAATATGAAGTAGTATATTACGAATACAATGGTAACAACTTCTGTAATGATTTAATGCAACAAAAAGTAAAACCAAAAAGCGGGTCTGTTTTTAAAGTACATCCCGATTATAGTTATTACATTAGTGTATTACACATTTCTGGAAAAGGTTGCGGACATCAAATAGAGTTCAGTTCTATTTTACATACTAAACATTATCTTGCTACTCAAAATGCTTGTGTAGAAGAAATTGCTGAAGAAATTCAAAAACATCAGTTAAGTCCTGTTATACCAAGGTGGGTAAATAGCCTAAATTGGGACAAAAATCAATCTAATATTACTTTAAAACATACACCGAATAAACTCCAACCCATTAAAAACAATGATATAAGTGAGCAAACTTCTATAACAATATTAGGAAGTGTAATCAATGCTAAAACAAAGGTACCCATAGCTGTAGATGTGCAATTTGTATTGTCCGACAGTAGTTTTTCTTTGCTCAACCACCCTGAACATGGGTTTAGTATAACCGCACAAAATCAAGAACATAAGGTTATGGTTAAAGTAGATAAGTTAGGCTATAAATCATACCAAGAAAATTTTGTTATTAAGTATGATACTAATCTGATTTTACTACTAACCCCCATAACAGTAGGTGAAAAAATTGTTTCTCACAATATTTATTTCCACCCTAACACCCCTGTTTTAAAAGATAAATCGAAAGCTGAATTGGAGAAAATTAAACAGTTCTTAAAAGAAAACAACAATATTTCTATAGAAATACAAGGGCATACCAACGGCAATAGAAGAATTAAAAAAGACAAAAAATTTGCTCATCTTGATGGCGAATGGAATTTTAGTGGAACAGCTAAAGAACTTTCGCAGCTTAGGGCAGAAAAAGTGAAAAAATACTTGGAAGAAAACGGAGTAAATCCTAATCAGATGACTGCAAAAGGTTATGGTGGCGATAAAATGATAGTTGAACATCCCAAAAACATGAGGGAAGCCATGAAAAACATTAGGGTTGAAATTGTGGTAATTGAACAATTAAAGTAATGATAGTATTTAATAATTTCAAAATTGTATTTTTGCTTTGTTTACCATGAGTGAAAGTAACCAACATAACAATGCCTATTTAGAAGAGCCTGAAGATGATTTCAACTTTAAGCAACTAATTTTTACCTATTTAAAATATTGGTATGTTTATGCTCTTGTGCTTACCATTACACTAAGCATGGCTTATTTTTATAACTGGTACACTAAGCCGGTTTATAATGTTGCCGCTAAAGTGTTGATTAAAGATGATAAAAGCACTTCTGTTGGTACAGAGGAATTGCTAAAAGACTTAAATGTTTATAGCGTTAGTAAAAATATTGAAAATGAAATTGAAATTTTCCGCTCCAGACAATTATTGCGGGAAGCTATAGAACGTTTAGAGCTAGATGTGCTTTACTACCTTGTTGGTAATGTGAAAAAGACAGAAGTTTACACAGAATCCCCCTTCAAAATAACTTACGATTCGCTTAATTTTTACGCATATAATAATTATTCCTACATCACCATTAAAGATGAAAATTCCTTTGAATTATCTTATGAAATTGAGCAAAAAGAAGAAGAATATAAAAAAATTCATCAGTTCGGAGAAAAAATTCATTTACCAATAGGTATAATTACTGTAAACAAAAGGAATTCTTTTGATAAAGAGTTATTTAATAATCCCAATTACGAAAAAAGAAACTTTAGAATTAAGTTCAACAACATTAACACTAACATAGACTTTTATCAAGCTAAATTAAACATTGCTTTAATTAACAAGCAGTCGTCCGTTATTCAACTTAGTGTTGAAGATGTTATTCCTCAGCGTGGATTAGATTTTTTAAATACACTTATTAATGTTTATTTGGAACATGATGTTAAAGAAAAAAATAAAATTGCCAGCAGCACAGCTAACTTTATCAATGAACAACTTGCTGCTATCGCTGAAGATTTAAAAGCTATTGAAATTCAACGTCAGAATTTTAAAATTGAGAAAGGCATTTCTGATGTAAGTAACAAGTCGCAGCAAATTTTAGAAAGAGTTAAACTTAAAGATAATGAGATTTCTAATATTAATCTTCAACTGAGTTTTATTGATTATTTGCAGAAATATGTTAAAGAAAACCAAAGTGTTAGCAATATAGCTCCATCATCTTTAGGAATTAATGATCCTCTTTTGGTTAAATTAATAAATCAGATAACAGATTTAGAAATTGAAAAACAAAAGTTAGAACAAACCTATAATGAAGAAACACCAGCTATAAAAGCCATCAACAACAAAATTAAATTTACCAGAAATACATTGTTGCAAAATATAGAAACCATTAAGACAGGTTTAAATGCTTCAAAGAAGGAACTACAAATATCCATGGCTTCTTTAGAAAATGAAATGGGTTCTATTCCGAAAACAGAAAGAGAGTTAGTTGGTATTGAGAGAGAATACCGTGTAAAGGAAAGTTTGTATTTGTACTTGCTTCAAAAAGAAGCTGAAACTTCTATTGCATTGGCAGCCTCAGTTTCCGACAATAGAATTATTGAAGAAGCTCGATCAACTCCATATCCCATAAGACCTATTCCTAAAAAAAGTTATTCACTGGCTCTTTTGTTAGGATTTTTAATTCCTACAGGAATAATTTTTATTATAGAACAATTTAACGATACCGTTAGAGATAAGAAAATTATTGAAAAACTCACTAAAATTCCGGTTTTAGGCATTGTTGGTTACAGCAAAGATACTTCCGGATTGGTAGTTTCCGAAAAACCAAAATCATTAATTGCAGAAGCATTTAGAACCATTAGAACTAATTTAAAATATTTCTTACCTAATAAAGAGAAAGAAATAATTCTTATTACTTCATCAATTGGTTCTGAAGGAAAAACTTTTTCATCTATGAACTTAGCAACCATAATTGCTTTGTCAGGTAAAAAAACCGTTTTACTTGGGTTAGATTTAAGAAAGCCTAAAATTGTAGGAGATTTTGAAATTGATAATGATAAAGGAGTTAGTTCTTACCTCATTGGTGCTGAAACAGTAAATGATATTACTGTAGAAACAATTATCGAAAACTTATATCTTATTCCTTCAGGTCCTATTCCTCCAAATCCTTCGGAATTAATTATGAGTGAAAAAATGGATGAATTGATAAAGGAACTTAAAAAAGAATACGACACTATTATTATCGATTCGCCTCCTGTAGGATTGGTAACAGATGCTTTATTACTTTCCAAATATGCCGATGCTACTATTTTTGTTGTCCGACAAAATGTGACCAAAAAAGAATACATCTCACAAATTAATGAGTTATACAAGTCAGGAAAAATTACCAATGCATCTATTCTGTTTAATGCAGTAAAACTTTCTGGTTTGGGTTACGGTTATGGATATGGCTACGGTTATGGATATGGCTACGGATATTATGAAGAAGATAAAAAGAAAGGATTTTTCAATCGTATATTTAAAAAATCGTGATTCGTCAGTTATTTCATAACTTTTTTTCTGGTCATGAAAGAACCGTTCGGGCAAGAAAAAACATTCTCGGTTCATTTGCTTTAAAAGGCATTAGTATTTTAACCAGTCTTTTATTAGTTCCTCTCACCATTGATTACTTAAACCCTACTAAATACGGTATTTGGCTTACGCTTTCTTCTGTAATTGGTTGGTTTATTTTTTTTGATATTGGGTTGGGCAACGGACTCCGAAATAAGTTTGCAGCTGCAAAAGCCGAAGGTAAACATCAATTAGCAAAAGTTTTTGTAAGTACTACCTATGCTATTATTTCCATTATTGCGGCAGCAATGTTGGTGGTGTTTTTTATTGTCAATCGGTTTTTAGATTGGGGAATAATTTTAAACACAAGCAATGATATTCACGAAATAGAACAATTAGTTTTTATCGTATTTACAGTCTTTTGTTTTCAATTTGTTGTAAAACTTATTAATGTAATTTTCATCGCAGACCAAAAACCTGTTATCAGTAGCTTAATCAACACCTTAGGAAGTCTATTTTCGCTTGTAGCAATTTTCATTCTTATAAAAACTACTGATGGTTCACTATTATATTTAGGTGCATCATTCAGCATCATCAACTTACTAGTTCCGTTAATCGCTACTTTTTGGGTTTTTAGTGGCAAATACAAAATTTACAGACCATCATTTAATACAATAGACTTTAGCAAATCTAAAGAACTGCTCAATTTAGGTTTCCGATTTTTTATTACGCAAATTGCAGCTATTGTAGTAGCAGCTACCGACAATATTATAATTGCTCAGGTAGTTGGAAATGAAGAAGTGGCAATTTATAACGTTGCTTATAAATATTTTGGAATAATGAACATGGTTTTTACAATTATTACAGCTCCTTATTGGTCGGCATACACAGAGGCTTATGTAAAAAAAGACATGGTTTGGGTAAAACAAGCTACTTTAAAAATAACCAAATTATGGGGAGTAGTTGCTATTGGAGTTGTTTTCATGTTAATTGTATCTGATTATGCTTTTGATTTATGGATAGGAAATAGAATTTCCATTCCTTTCAATTTATCATTAGTAATGGCTATTTGGGTAATTGTAAGTACTTCCACCATGATTTTTTCTAATTTTTTGGCAGGGGTAAACAAAATACAACTGAGTTTATATCATGCTATTTTTGTGAGTATTCTCAACATTCCTCTTTCTATTTATTTTGCAAAAAACTTAGAAATGGGTAGCATGGGAGTGATTTTGGCTACACTTATAGGCATGTTACCCAGAGCTATTTTTCAGCCTATTCAATACTGGAAAATTGTACATGGTAAAGCCAAAGGAATTTGGGATAAGTAAGAGGAAAACAGTTTAATCCGTTTTATGCTAAATCTTCCAAATAATAGTTGTCGGCATATTTCAATAAACCAAGTTCTGGATAGTCGTTATTTAATTGTGTATTTAAAGGTTTAAAGTAGTTTTTCAATTCTGTTGTTTTCTCCTTCGAAAATCTTGGTTTTTCACCATTTTGGTTATTCTGAAGAATACTTCTTTTAAACTTATTGTAAATCTTTTTGTTAAAAGCAGTTGCTTCACTCCATTCGTAAAAGCGATTAAGTTTTATCAGTTTTTCTGCCTGAACTCTAGTAACACCTTCGTTAATGGCTTTGTTTTCAGATATTAATTTAATTACCCATTCTTTATCCAAATTAAAAAAAGTCGCCAACTTTTCAGAAAAACTTGTTGGGAAGGTTAAAAACTCCTCAAAAAGCAATACAGTAACATTTTCAAACCTTTCTTTGTATGTTTTTATCAATGAATTGTAATCGTAACCATCTAAGCTTTCATAAGCTTCTGAAGTGTTAAAATATGCTGGAGAAGCACCTCCTGAATCTCGTTTTGTTTTACCGGAATTATTCATCCAAATAAACTCATCAATTTTTTTAGTTTCTTTCCACTGTACATTAATAGCATAAAGCGACTGCAACAAATCAACTTGATTTCTCAACACCAATAAAATTTTTGCTTTTGGAAATAATTCATATAAACGATTGGCGATGGTAGTTCTGTTAACAAAATTGAAATACGTAGATTGACCACAGAAATACTCATTAGAAATTAAGCAGTTTTTGTTGTTAATACTTTTTAGGAAATCGTTAAAAACTGCTACATCATAAAAACTATCATCAGCATATTGAAGTTTATTAAACGGTTCACTATAACAAGCTGTTTCTGTTCCATAAAAAGAAATATTAGATAAATTGGAAAAGACATGCTTTTGAAAAAAAGTAGTTGCCGTTCGAGGCATTCCAATATGAATATAGGTTTCGTTCAATAGTGTAGCTTAAAAATTTTTCTGCCAAAAATAACCTGAACCGTCAATGTTTTTAATCTCTTCGGTAATGCCATGTTCATCTCTAAAATCATGCACAGCTTTTTTACAAGCCGGAATAACTCCATAATCGTCTATAATAATAAAACCTCCTGAAGAAAGTTTGTGATAAAGATGGTTTAATCCATCCATTGTAGATTCGTACATATCGCCATCTAATCTCACAATAGCTAATTTTTCTATTGGAGCAGTTGGCAAAGTATCTTTAAACCAACCCTCTAAAAACTTAACATTATCATCAAGTAAATCAAATCGTTTAAAATTATTTATTACTTGTTCTTTAGATATTCTTAATTGTTCTAAAGAATACAAATCATCACCTTCGTCTTCAGGGTATAGAGTAGTATTAGGTTTTGGCAATCCTTTAAAAGAATCTGCCACCCAAACTTTCCTGTTTTCATTATATATTTCAAACAAAGCTTTCGCAAAAATACAAGCTCCACCTCTCCAGACACCGGTTTCAATAAAATCTCCTTCTACTTTGTTTTTAATTACCTCTTCAATACAAAACTGAATATTATTCAATCTTTTTAATCCTATCATGGTGTAGCCATTAATTGGCCACCCTAAACCTATCTCTCTTTGTTTTAGCCCATTTTTATTAATCCCTGTTATAATTAGATTCTTTTTAGATAGGGTATTAATTAAAAAATTGATTGCTATTCTTTTTAACAAAGACCCTTGTCCGGGAGCAAGTGGAGTTAACTGATACCTTACGGCATTGTCTTTATCAATTAATGTTTCTTTTAGTAATTGTATGTAATGTTGTTCTGTTGTTGTCAATGTTTATTTCAATTTATATTAAAGGCAAATATAAATTATAAATATTAAGAGCGTTCATTATATCGTAAAAATTAGCAAGTTCTTTAATTTTATTCGATTTTTGTACTTCAATGAAACCAACATTTGTAACCATATTTCCTTATACAGAAAATGTTCATCTCATAAAAGATGTAGGCCAGGTTGCTAATGCTGTTGGTAAAAATAAGGAGTTTAATGCTAAATTGGTTTGTTATAAAAATAGCGAAAAATACACCTTATCAGCAAGTGAATGTCCTCACCTAACCATTGATTTTATTGAGCCACAAGGCAAAACACTTTTTTTAGAAAAAGCAGTTTTAAATTATTTGAAACAACATGCTCAAAACATTGATGTGTTGCATTTATTTCATTTAACCAAGGAAAGTATTTATTATGGATTACATTACAAAAAACTAAATCCGAAAGGTAAAATTTATCTTAAAATGGATGTAGTAAATGAAATGCTGAAGGGTGAGATTGTCTACTCCAAAAAGAAATTTTTTCAATGGTTTCACCAGCGAAAAGCAAAACAGTTTCTAAAGCAACTTACTGCTATTTCTGCCGAAAACCCTACTGCTATTGAACTACTTAAAACTAAATTCCCTGAACTAACCGATAACATTTTTTTAATGCCAAACGGTATAAATTGCCAGTTTGCTACTACAAATTTTCCTACTATAAAAAGTTATAAAGAAAAAGAAAACATTATTCTATCTGTTGGTAGAATTGGAGCTCCTGATAAAAATTATGTGTTGCTTTTAGAAGCATTTATGCAAGCTAATTTACCTAATTGGAAACTAATTTTAGTAGGAGAAGTTACTCCTGAATTTCAACAATTGGTGGATGATTGGATGGTTCATCATCCTAAATTAAAAGATAAAATTGAGCTTACAGGAAAAATTATCGACAGAAAAACTCTTTATGAGTATTACAATCGAGCAAAAATATTTTGTCTTTCATCTCCTAAAGAATCTTTTGGAATAGCTTTTATTGAAGCTATGTATTTTGGCAATTACCTTGTTGGCACTACAGGAATGTCGAGTTTTGAATACATTTCAAACAGCTTTCTACACGGAGAAGTTGTTGTACCAAGTGACACTAAAAAACTAAGCAAAGTGTTAGAAAAAATAACTACCAATGAGTTGTTAATAGAAAACCATTTAAATGCTGCACACCAACGAGTTCTTAATTATTTTTGTTGGGATAAGGTTATTGAACCCTTATTGAAAAGAATTAGTTAACGCATGGGAAAAGTTTTACGATTATCAGCTGTTTTACTGAATAATATCAAATGGTGGTTCATCAAAAAAAGTTGGTTATTTGTTAGCTGTAAAAATAACAACGATAAATTACCAACTAATCAAAATTATACCCTAGGAATTACCACTTATAAAGAGCGTTTTGATACTTATTTAAAACCCTTAATTTTACACCTCAACCATCTTTTTCCCGATACTCAAATTGTGGTGGCTGTAAATGGCTTTCATAACCAACAAGAACAAAAAATATATCTTGAAAAAATTACTGCTTTTTTAATGTCTTTTAAAAACGTTACTTTTTTTACTTATGACGAGCCGCAAGGACTTTGTAAACTGTGGAATCAAATTATAATAAAAACTTATTCACCAAAAGTGTTTTTACTCAATGATGATATTTCTATCAGTAACTCATTTAGAAACGAAATAGAAAACTCTGGCATTTTAGGTAGTAATTTTGGAATTATCAATCAAAGCTATAGTCACTACCTTATTGATAAATCCATCATAAAAAAAGTTGGTTGGTTTGATGAACGTTTCCCTGCTATTGGTTACGAAGATCATGATTATGAAATTCGTATGGCTTTAAATGGTTTAGTTCCTGAATTTTTTAATTTTAGTAGCATAAAAAATGAAGTGGTAGTACCTAAAGATTGGTCGTGGGGAGAAAATGACAATATTATACTAAGAAAATATAGCAGTGCTAATGAAAAACACTACCTTAGCAAATGGGAATTTTCAGAAATAGAAAAAGAAGGGTTTATATTTGTAAGAATTGCACAAGGTTACGTTAAATTAAAAGTAGGAATGGAAACGCCTAATTTTTATACCACTACAGAATTGAATTAACAATGTATTTAGAAGCATCTTTAAAAAACATGATTTACCGATGTAAAGGAAAATGGTTAAAAATCTACCTTTTATTACATGGTTGCAAGGTGGGTAAAAAGTTTAAATGCTTACAATTTCCAACTTTCAGAACTATTCCTAAAAAAAATATTATTATAGGCAATAACGTAACTATAGGAAAAAATGTAACTTTTGAAATTGGTAATGAGGGAAAACTAATATTTGAAGATAATGTTCTAATTGCCGATAACATTCTACTAAGTACACTAACATTAATTCGATTAGGAAAATGGTCGGCTATTGCCGAAAATGTAAGTATAAGAGGTAGTTTTCATGAAATGACAAAAGACCAACCTTATCGTTTACAAGGAAATATTTCTGAAGCAATTAATATAGACGAAGATACCGGTGTTGGTGCAGGGTGTGTAGTGTTAATGGGAGCAACAATCCCTAAAGGTGCTTTCATTGGAAGTAATTCATTGGTAACAAAAAACGATGAGTTGGAACCTTACGGAATTTATGGTGGTAACCCACTAAAACTTTTAAAAAAACGAACTTGAAAAATATAGAGATTAGGAGTTAGATATTAAAATTCTGCGGGTAACAATAAACATGAACAATCCACTAGTTTCCATAATAACAGTAGTTTACAATGGTGAAAAACACATTGAACAAACTATAAACAGCGTACTAAATCAAACTTACTCTAATATCGAATATATTATTATTGATGGGAATTCAACAGATAATACATTAAACATAATTAAAAAATATGAAGACAAAATAGCTCATTTTATTTCTGAAAAAGATAGCGGAATTTATAATGCTATGAACAAAGGATTAACATTAACAAAAGGCGAAATAATTGGTATTCTTAATGCCGATGATTATTATTTTGAAAACACCTTACAACAAGTTGTTGACATTTTTTCAACTTCTCAATCTGATATTGTTTATGGTAACATGGTGAAGCTACGAACCATTCAAAATAAAGATTACCTAAAAGAAGTTGCTCCAAATATTTCATTTATGGAACGAACCATGCCTATTTTCCATCCCGCTACTTTTGTAAAAAAATCAGTATACGAAAAAATAGGCAACTTCAACGAAAAGTATAAATTGTCTGCCGATTATGATTTTATATACCGAGCCTACAAAAACAACATAAAATTTGAATACATTCCTCAACCACTAACGGTTTTTAGAGTGGATGGTATTAGTAGTATCAATTGTCAATCTTACAAAGAAGGCTACAAAATACTGGTTTCACATGGATCTCCTTACGATAAAGAAATGAAACGTTTGGTGTTGAAATGTAAAATTAAAACACTTTTTAGGACAATTTTTAATTTCTTTATTCGCATATTTGGATTAACAAAGTGGAACGAGAAAAGATTGATTAACAAGTGGAAGTAAAAAACATACAGAACGCATGAAGAAAGAAGAAGTAAAGAAATTTTTTGAGCAAACCGATATTTATTTTAATTACGATTACAACATAAAAATTAGAACTGAAACCGTTGCTGATTTTATTAAAACCCTAGAGTTTAACAATGTATTAGATATGCCTTGCGGAAATGGTTATATCTCCATAAAAAATAGCAAAAATTTCAAACAGCTAACTTTAGTAGATTTTTCTAAGAACATGATTAAATTGGCAAAAGAAATTGCCACAAAACAGGCAACCAACAATGTTTCTTTCCTAAGAAGTGATATTTACGACACTAACTTCCAACCCGAAACATTTGATTTAGTTATTTCCTTAGGTATTCTAGCTCATGTTGATGATGTGGAGAAATTCTTAACTTATATACAATCTTTAGTGCAACCAAAAGGACATATTATTATCCAAAATACCGATTACGACCATAATTACAGTCGGTTAATAAGATTTTATTTAGGGATAAGAAGATTGACAGGGAAAGACAGATATCAGCTTAACAAAGTTCCTGCAACATTGGTGGAAAATAGCTTTAAAAAAGCAGGGTTTACTTGTAAAAATAAATTTCGATACAACCAATCTTTTGTTGGACTTTCAAAATTATTTTCCAACGAAAAAAAATATAAATTAACCCGAAGATGGTTTGGAAATGTTTCCAATAACAAAAACGCAAAACTTGGAAGTGATTACATTTATCTATTTCAAAAAAATTGAATAATCCCCAACATATAAAAGCACTTATTTTACCTGAACTTTTTCCAGATTTTGAAGGAGATATGAAAGGTGTTTTTATTGAAGATTATTTATTGGCAGTTCACTCAAATGTTGATACACAAACACTTTACATTCGCTTAAGAGGAGAACAAAAAGGTTGTTTTAGTGAGTTGTATAAAAATAAATTTAAACTAACCAGAGTGGTAGTTTGTAATAAAAATCTACCTAAATGGACAAAACCTCTTTTATATTTAAAATGGTTTTGGAAAGGCTATCAATATGGAGTTACTTTTAAATCAACCAATATTATTCACGCTCACGGATTAGTATTAAATGGTTTGCTGGCTTATTTTATTAGTAAAAAATTAAAAATTCCATTTGTAGTTACTGAACATACTGGACCGTTTTCTAGAATTGCTCAACATCCTATTTTATCCAAAATAGCAAGATTTGTAGGGAAAAAAGCAAATAAAGTGTTGGTGGTAAGTGAGCATCAAAAACAAGAAGTTCTTAAACTAAATATTCCTGAAAATAAAATTATAGTAACATACAATCCTGTAAATGATATTGTTTTTAAACCCAAACCTGAAAACATCTTATTTAATAAAATTGCTTTCGTAAGTAGGTTAGATGAATTTAAAGGTGGATTAAGAACATTAAAAGCTTTTTACCGGCTACTTTCAACACATCCTGATTATGAATTAAAAATAGTTGGAGAAGGCGAAGAAAAAATAGCCATTGAAAAATATATTGAAGAAAATCAGCTTCAAAACAAGGTAATAATGAAAGGTATGCTAACTAAATCAGAAATTGCCAAAACATTAAAAACAGTTGATTTTTTGGTATTTCCTAGTCGCCACGAAACTTTTGGATTAGTAGTCGCAGAAGCATTATGCTGTGGCGTTCCTGTGGTTTGTACCAACCAAACTGCACCTAAAGAATTTGTAAATGAAACTAACGGTATTTTAGTAAATCCAGATGATATAAATGCTATTTATGAAGGAATATTGAAAATGATTAATAACTACAATCAGTATAATTCTAGCAATATTAGTGAAGAAACGGCTAAACAATTTGGAATAACTACCTTTGGCAATAAACTAACAGCAATCTATCAAGAACTATGTGCGGAATAGCGGGAATTTACGATAAAAATGGAGCGACTAAAGCAGATGCTGTTTTAATGTCACACATTTTACAACATCGTGGACCTGATGATGAAGGTTTTTTGCTAGCAAATGAAGATGCTGTTAAAACATTCCGTGGAAACGATACCATAAAAACGCTTTCTGATATTGAGCATATTGAAGAAAGCGATTTTCAAGCAAACTTAATACTACTACACCGAAGACTATCTATTATTGACGTTTCAGCAAACGGACATCAGCCCATGTGTGCGAAAAATAAAAATTTTTCTATTGTCTTTAATGGAGAAATTTATAATTACAAAGAAATTCGTTCAGTCCTTCAACAAAAAGGTTATGTTTTTCAATCGGAAAGTGATACCGAAGTAGTTTTAAACGCTTTTATAGAATGGGGAGCAACTTGTGTAACCCAATTTGTGGGTATGTGGGCTTTTACTATTTATCAGCATAATGAAAAAAAGTTATTCCTTTCACGTGATAGATTTGGTATAAAACCTTTATACCTTTATAAAACAGCAGATTTTTTTGCTTTTGCCTCCGAAATTAAAGCCTTACTTCCTTTGGCAAAAGTGGATAAAGGTATTTCTGACGAAAATTTAGGTTCTTATTTAGCTTACGGAACAACTCATCAACCATATCAAAATCTATATAAAAACATTATTGATATTGAACCGGGTTTTAATTACGAAATTAATTTAAGCGATTTATCAATAAAAAAACAAAATTATTTTTCGTTGGATAATGCCGTTGATATACTCACCAACACCCAAAATTTAACCCAACAATTTGAAGAATTATTTAACGATTCCATTGCTCTTCATTTACGATCAGATGTGGAAATTGGTTCTTGTCTAAGTGGTGGTTTAGATTCAAGTGCTATTGTTCATTATGCTGCTCAGCAATTAGGCGACAAAAAAATGCAAACATTTACTGCTGCTTATAAAAACAAAACTGTTGATGAATCGAATTATGCTAAAATAGTTGCCAATTCATTAAAAAATGTTGCCGACCATTACACTTATCCTAATGCAACAACTTTTCTCAAAGATTTAGATAAAATAATTTATCATCAAGATTTGCCAATAGGTTCTACTTCCATTTTTGCTCAGTGGGAAGTCATGAAATCTGCCAACCAACATCAAGTAAAAGTGTTGTTAGATGGACAAGGTGCTGACGAAATACTGGGTGGTTACTACAACTTTGCAGGACTACAACTCATTGAGCTTTTAAAAAGAATGAAATTTATTCAGTTTTTTAAACAATATTATTTATTAAGAAAAAACTTTACTCCTGCGGTTAAAATGGCTGTTTTAAGAGCTGCTTATTACTACCTTCCCGAAAAATTACAACAAAAATTAAGAGCTACAGAAAGACATAGTTACGCTTTTATTAAAGAAAAATCACTGAAAGAATTAAGTTTAGAAGTTCCTAAAAGAGGAGGAAAAACATTTAGTCAACACACCAATTTAAGTATACAATTTGGAATGTATGAGTTACTTCGTTATGAAGACCGAAATTCCATGGCTTTCTCAATTGAGTCTAGAGTGCCTTTTTTAGACCACCGTTTGGTAAATTTTATTAGAGCATTACCAACCAACGAAAAAATTAATGGTGGATGGACAAAACTTATTTTAAGAAAAATTTTGGACAATAAATTACCCAGTGAAATTGTTTGGCGTAAAGATAAAAAAGGTTTTGTTACACCTCAACAAGAATGGAAAAATGAAATGATGAATACACTAACAAAGGAACTAAAAGAGCTAAAAACACCTGACATTATTGATAAAGATTATTTATTAAAATTGTGTAATCAAGACTTTTCAAACGCAACACACTTAAGCGAATTTTGGCGGGTTTATTCTGTGATAAAATGGTACAATAATGCTATACCTCATTAATTTTTAATAATTCAGTGCTTTATTTTACAATAAACTTTGTGTATTTTGCAGTTAAAATAAATACATCACTATGAGGATAGCTATTGTTTGTGGGCATTTTATTCCTAATATGGGGTATATTGAAGTTCATTTGGCAAATGCTCTACATCAACTAAACCACAATGTTATTGTTTTTACAACTTCATCGGTTCCTACCTATGTAGGAATGTTAACCTCTATTGATGACAAAAATTCCCCCTACAAAATTGAAAGACTCCAAGCAGATTTTACCATCGGACAAATGGTAAAATCTAAAAAATTAGTTGCTAAAGTAAATGAATTTAACCCTGAATTAGTGATATGTATAGGTGTAGGGAAACTGTTTCCTCAGCCCATTTACGAACAAAAAAATCCAGCCTATAAAATTGTTACCTTATTGGGTGATAATGAAGAAACTTACGCCAAAACTTATGGGTTTAGAAAGCTAAAAAACAAACTCATACAAATTATTTTGAAAAAGAAAGTGTATGAATTAGCCATAAAAAAGTCGGCAGCACTATTTCCTTATACACCTTCTACCAACCATATTATTGCTCAGTTTATCAATCCGAAATTAGTAGCTCAACTTCATCAAAAAAGTGTAGAAATTTCTCTTGGATTTGATGAAAATATGTTTTTCTTCAATGAAGAAGAGAGAACATCTAAAAGAAAAGAGCTAAATCTGCCAGACGATGAACTGTTAATTATTACGGCAACAAGGGTTGTCCCAGAAAAAAACTTAGAAAAAATTATTGATATTATTGATGAGTGTAATCAAAATAACATATCCGTTACTTATCTTATTATTGGTTTTCATGATGATAACTACGGTGAAAATTTGAAAAATTATATTCAGCAAAAAGCATTCTCGACTAAAATTAAAACATTGCCTTTTATGAAGGCAGAAGATGTAAGGAAATATTACAATGCTGCTGATATAGGCATCTTTACCAGAGCAGCTATTTCTATTTTTGAAGCGTTGGCTACCGGATTATATTTATTTTTACCACAACAAAACAATGTAAAACATATTCTGAACGAGAAAAACGGCAATTATTTTAATGAATTAACTACGAAAGATATTCATAAAATAAAAACTTCAGTAACAAAAAACCGAGAAGAACGCATTACTTTAGCCAAAAAGTTTAACTATCAGAACTTGGCAAAAAAAATACTATTGCATAGTGAAGTTTAATCAATGGAAAATATGGCTAAAATCAAAACCTTGGACACTCAAGTGGTTTATCTTATTGGTTTTAGTCCGACCAATAATTGATAATTTATATTTTTTAAAAGATATTTCGCCTTTTTTATCCCCTTTGTATATCGCAGGAGTGCTAACTCCATTAATGGTAATCTATGTTTTAACAAAAACCAAAAAACCGGCTTCAACAAAATTAGACCGACACATGCGATTTTTTTCATTTTTTCTTTTGCTCGGAACATTCTTTGTAATTGTGTTCGATCCACTTTCTATGGAATCATTTGAATATTTATTAAAACTTTCATTACCTGTTTACATGTACTTTTTTGCCAGAAGATTCATACAATCTAAAGAAGATTTAGACGGAATACTTACTACTTTTCTTTATTCCTCCGTTTTTGTTGCCGGAATTTTGATGTATGAAGTAGTTATCAATCCTATTAGAGTAGAAGAAAGTAGAGGGATGGGCAGAATACAAGGTAGTTTTGGAGATGTAGTAAGCTATGGCATTTACCTGTTATTTAGCTTTTTAATTGCTTGTTATTTCTACTTCTCTAAAAGAAAATTAGTTCCGATGAGAAAAAGATTAAGAACTTTATTAATCGTAGCTGCCTTTGCTCTACTAGCCTTAGTAAATATTCATCATATTGCCTCATACACTATTTTCGTATTAATTTTATTATTGTTTTTAGTGTATAATTTTAAAACTAACAAAGCCGCAGCATTTGGGATTTCATTAATGTTATTTAGCTTATTTATATTTTTTGGTCAACCTATAATTGAAGAAAAAATTACTCCATTATTAGAAACCGATGTTGCTGTTTTTGAGGGAGAACAAGAATCAGGAAGATTACTGCATGGGCGCGTTGGACGATGGGAATATATGGCAGGAATATTTACCGACCAAAATATATTTGTCCAATTTTTCGGTTATCCTTTTACACTAAAATATTCTTATCATTTTGTTGGAGTTGGTTCTCATAGTGATTATGTCAGAATTTTATTTTTAAGTGGATATTTTGGTTTATATGCTTATTTATTAGTACTCTTTTCTTTCTTTAAAAGAGCCAAACAAACAGGTTATGCCCAGCGGTTTTTAGCTTATGGTTTGTTAGCTATTATTTTACTATACTCTATAAGTGTTGTCCCAACGTATTACCCGCCTTTTGTGTATATGATGATGTGTATTTTTGCCTATATAGCATTGCCTTTTAAAATGATTTCAAAAAAAGTAATTAATGAATAATAAACCTACAGTTTTTATATTAGGAAAGCTTCCTCCTCCTTTTATAGGACCCGCTATTGCTACTCAGCTAATTTTAAATTCCGAACTTAAAAACAAGTTTAATTTAATTCATTTCGATACAAGAATTAATGCTGATGTGGCTTCTATGGGAAAATGGAGTTTTAATAAAGCGAGGAAAAGTATTCAGATGTATATTCATTATTTAAAAAAAATCAAGAAACATCAACCCGATTTAATTTTAGTTCCCATTAGCCAAACCACTATGGGATTTATTAAAGATGCCCCATTTATACTATTAGGAAAATGGAAAAACAAAAAAGTAGTAATTCAACTAAGAGGAAGTAATTTTAAAAATTGGCTTAACTCAGCCAATTCATTCACTAACTTTTTCGTAAAAAAAACACTTAAAAAAACCAATGGTGTAATTGTTTTAGGAAACAACCTAAAATATTTATTTTCAAGTTTTTATCCCGATAAAAACATTTTTGTAGTACCTAATGGAGCAAATTATCATATTGAAAAAAGAAACAATCATGAGTTGAATGTGTTGTATTTTGCCAATTTTTTGCCCTCTAAAAGCTTTGATGACATTTTAAAAGCTGTTTTACTACTCAAAGAAAAGAACATTAGCAATTTTCAATTGACTGCTGCCGGAGCCTGGGATAATAAACAATTTAAAAACGAATGTTTAAATTTTATTAAAAAACATGAATTGAATAATATTTCCATATTATCCCCAAAAAGTGGTAAAGAAAAAATGCAGTTGTTTGCCAATAGTGATATTTTTGTTTTTTGCCCAAAAATGCCCGAAGGACACCCATGGGTAATTGTAGAGGCTATGGCAAATAGTCTCCCTATTATTGCTACCAACCAAGGTGCAATTATAGAATCTGTTATTGAAGGTAAAAATGGTTTTATTGTTCCTTCTGAAAATCCTACTGCTATCGCTGAAAAATTAGAAATTTTATTAACCGATAAAAATAAAAGAAGTGAATTTTCTAACTATTCAAAAATGCAATACAAAACTTACTTTACTGAAGAAAAAATGGTAGAAAACCTTGAAAAAGTTTTTGAAACATGTATAGCTCCCCAACCCAATAAAATAAAAAAACCCATCGA
The DNA here is from genome assembly GCA_036567945.1 of Vicingaceae bacterium. Lineage (GTDB taxonomy): Bacteria > Bacteroidota > Bacteroidia > Flavobacteriales_E > Vicingaceae > BRH-c54. Next base: position 45,035 of record DATCTM010000105.1, on the reverse strand, counting down.
TTAAATCGATGGGTTTTTTAGTAATAATAAAAAATATATATTTCTTATTGAACTTGCACATTAATGGCTTTTGGTCCTCTATCGCTATCTTCGATATCGAAAGAAACGTTGTCGCCTTCATTTAATGGTTGATTACTTGATGAATGGTGAACGAAGATATCTTTACTTCCGTCTTCTGGAGTAATAAATCCCCAACCTTTTTCATCATTAAAAAATTTAATTGTACCGTTTTTCATTGTAAAAAATTATTAATTTATAAAAAGCAAATTTATACAAAAAAAGCATAGAAAATTATTTTTGCTTAATTATTTGAAAAACAGTAATTAAAAAACTAATTATTTTTAACGTAAATAGGTGTGAGACAATATTGCTGACCAAAATTTTTCTCTACCCAATTCATTAATTCCTTTATTTCATCTTCCATTAGATATTGATATGATTTTGCCAATTCTTTTCTAAATAGTTTGATATCAAAACTCACTTTCTTCAAAATGGTTTTTGCATATTCAAGTTTACTTTTTCTCATAGTTAGTTAGTTTTATATTTTTATTTATATTTTTAAAAGTTTGTCAGTTCAGTTTATAACAACCTTATACTTTTTATTTATCTAATATGTTTCAATTTTGTAGTGTAAATATAGTTATTTAAAACCACTTTTTTTACTAAATATTATTAGCTAATTTTACTTTTAACAATATTTAGTATCTCTTATCAAATCTTAAAACAAATGAAACACCTATCAGCATTACTCATTATTATTTCCACCTTGTTTTTAACCACTAAAAATCAAGCTGCTAACATCGATTACGAGGTGAGTATGAGCGAACCACATACCCATTACTTCGAAGTAAAGATGATTATTAAAAATCATCAGGAAAATGATATTGATATTTATATGCCAACTTGGGCTCCCGGTTCTTACTTAATTAGAGAGTTTTCCAAAAGTGTTGAAGCTGTTTCTGCCAAACAAAATGCTAAAGAATTAAACATAGAAAAAATTAATAAAAACACTTGGCGAATTGCCTCCAATAACAAATCTGATATTACTGTAACCTATAAAGTTTATGCGTATGAAATGAGTGTTAGAACCAGTTTCTTAGATGCTTCTCATGGTTATTTTAATGGAACCAGCATGTTTATGACTTACCAACCTGCTCAGAAAGAAATTTCTAAAGTAACCATACTTCCTTATAAAGACTGGAAAAAAGTAAGCACTGCTTTACCTAAAGCTAAAGGCGAAAAAGGTTTTGTTTATGTTGCCGAAAACTATGACATATTAGTAGATACTCCTTTTGAAATTGGTAATCATGTAACTTTTGACTTTACTGCTGCGGGAGTGCTTCATCATGTAGCAATGTATGGCGAAGGAAATTACAATATCGATACACTAAAAAAAGACATGGCAAAAATAGTAGAAGCTTGTACCAATGTTTTTGGCGAAAATCCCAACAAAGAATATACTTTTATTATTCATAACCTTACCAGAGGAAGTGGTGGACTAGAACACCTTAGCTCTACCACGTTACAAGTAAACAGATGGACATACAGCGGCTCTGCTTACAAAGGCTTTTTAAGTTTGGTTGCTCACGAATATTTTCATTTGTGGAATGTAAAAAGAATTAGACCTATTGAATTAGGACCTTTTGATTATTCTAATGAAAATTACACTTCTCTACTTTGGGTAATGGAAGGCTTTACCAGTTACTATGATGAGTTACTGCTTTACAGAGCAGGTTTTTATACTGAAGAGGAAATTTTAAATAAATTCTCATCTTCTATTAATAGTATTGAAAACCAACCTGGAAATAAAGTCCAACCGGTAGCTCATGCTAGTTTTGATGCTTGGATAAAAGCTTACAGACCAACTGAAAATAGCTACAACACTACTATTTCTTATTATACTAAAGGAAGTGTAGTTGCGAATATGCTCGATTTAATGATTATTAAAAATACTAAAGGAGAAAAATCTTTAGATGATGTAATGAAACTCCTTTATAACAAGTATTACAAGCAAGAAAACAGAGGATTTACTCCCGAAGAAATGAAAAAAACATTGGAAGAAGTTAGCGGATTAAATTTAGATGATTTTTATGCAAAATACATTAACGGTACTGAAACATTCGACTACCCTACTCTATTTAGTTATGTTGGCTTTCAGGTAGAACCTCTAACAGAAAACAATTTAAGCTTAGGAATCTCTCTCTCTGGAAATACAATAAGAACAGTTTATAGAAATTCTGCTGCTTACGATGGCGGTTTAAATGTTAATGACGAAATTTTGGCAATAGATAACTATCGTTTTTCGGATAATTATGACGAAATAACTGAAAACAAAAAAGAAGGTGATATACTCGATATTTTAATCAGTAGAGACAATATTATTCAGACCATAAAAATTCCTATGAAGCCTAGAACCGTTATTAGGTATTATATTTTTAAAGCTGAAAGTGCTACAGACGAAATTAAAAGGTTACACGAAAAATGGCTAATGCAACTATGATAGTATCGCTTATTGTGGCTGTTGCCGAAAATAATGTTATTGGTAAAGACAACACCCTTATTTGGCATCTACCTAAAGACATGCAGTTTTTTAAACAAACTACCCTGAACCATCATATTATTACGGGTAGAAAGAATTACATTTCTATTCCCGAAAAATTTCGTCCGTTGGCTAATAGAACCAACATAGTACTTACCCGACAAGATGATTTTGCGGAAAAAGATTGTATAGTGTTAAATTCATTAGAAACAGCTTTAGATTTTGCAAAAAAAAATAATGAAACAGAAGTTTTTATTATTGGTGGCGGACAAATTTATAAAGAAGCTATAGATAAAGATTTAGTAGATAAAATGTACATCACTCATGTGCACCATGCTTTTGAGGGCGACACCTTTTTCCCTGAAATAGACACTAAAAAATGGCAAAAAATAAGTGAAGAACATCATCCCAAAGACGAAAAACATATTTATGATTTTAGTTTTTGTGTTTATTCTAGAATTTAACCAAACAATATTAACTTAAAGTTACCTCATTAACATTAAGATTAAAAAGGTTTAATAAGTCGATAAAGTTAGCTTAACTCAACAAAACCAAAGTAGTTCTACTTTTGAGTTGATGTTAAATTCTAACCCCATATTACCCTCTATTGCTATTGTTACCAGCAATGAAAAAAAGCTAAAAAGTACCCAGGCATTTCTTAAAGAGAAAAAAATTAACATTGCTACTATTATCATTACTGAAAATATATCCATAGAACTTGTTACCCAAAAGCAATATGATGTTTTTTTGGTAGAGCTACATTTGGCTCAATTTGATGGAATAGAAATCTGCGAAATCATTAAAACTAAATTTGAAAAAACAAGTGTAATACTTGTGTCTGAAGAAACCCAAGAATACATTCAGGTGGAAGCTTACAAAGCAGGAGCTGATGATTTTATTACTCCAACCATACAGCCTAAATTATTATTAAAAAAGATAGATGCTTTACTAAAAAGAAAAACCATAGCAAAAAACAAATCAAAATCGAATATTTACCACAACTCTATAAAAGTAAACAGAGAAAGCTATTTAATTGAAAAAGATAACCAAGAAATTTCTCTTCAAAAAAAACAGTTTGAATTGCTTTACCTTCTCATAAGCAATCCTAAAAGAATTTTTACTAGAGATGAACTCTACCATTCTGTTTGGGAAAATACAGACAATAACAATCCTAGAATTATTGATGTACACATCAGAAAAATCAGAGAAAAAGTAGGAGAAAACATCATCAAAACCATTAAAGGTAGAGGTTACCGTTTTGCTGAATAATTCAAAATTTTATCTTTTCTTTTTACTTATTTTTGCACTTCAAATCAAAAAAAGTAACAATGAATGTATTGGTTTTAGGTTCAGGAGGAAGAGAACATGCGCTGGCATGGAAGATTAATAAAAGTAAACTACTTACAAAACTTTTTGTAGCTCCCGGAAATGCAGGAACAGCATCATTTGCCACTAATTTAAATGTTAATGTAAATGATTTTGATACAATAAAAAAAGTAGTATTGGAAAACAATATTTCATTGGTAGTTGTTGGTCCTGAAGATCCTCTAGTAAATGGCATTTGCGATTTTTTCCTTGCGGATAAAGAACTTAAAAACATTGGTATTATTGGTCCTCAAAAAGATGGTGCAGAATTAGAAGGCAGCAAAGAATTTTCTAAAAAATTCATGATTAAACATAATATACCTACCGCTCAATACCAATCTTTTACCGCAGCAACTTTAGATAATGGATTAACCTTTTTGGAAACATTATCCCCTCCCTACGTTTTAAAAGCTGATGGCTTAGCAGCAGGAAAAGGTGTAGTAATTTTAGATAATTTAAACGAAGCTAAAAACGAATTGACAGAAATGCTTAGCAACAAAAAATTTGGTGAAGCGTCTGCCAAAGTAGTTATTGAAGAATTTTTATCAGGCATAGAACTTTCTGTATTTGTATTAACCGATGGTAATAGTTATAAAATATTACCCGCAGCCAAAGACTACAAAAGAATTGGAGAAGGCGATACAGGCTTAAACACCGGTGGTATGGGAGCTATTTCTCCTGTTCCTTTTGCTGATGAAAATTTCTTGTCTAAAGTAGAAGAACAAGTTGTAAAGCCAACTATTGAAGGCTTAAAAAAAGAAAATATTAACTACAAAGGTTTTATTTTTATTGGCTTAATGAACAACAACGGAAATCCTTTTGTAATTGAATATAATGTTAGGATGGGTGACCCGGAAACAGAAGTTGTAATTCCAAGAATTGAGTCTGATTTGTTAGATTTATTCTATGGAGTAGCTACTCAAACCCTCCACGAAAAAGAAATAAAAATTAATCCTCAAACAGCTACAACAGTAATGTTAGTATCCGGTGGATACCCCGAAGCTTATGAAAAAGGAAAAGTGATAACTGGATTAGAAAATATTGAAGGAAGTACCGTTTTTCATGCAGGAACAACAATAAAAGACAACCAAGTAGTAACCAATGGAGGAAGAGTTATTGCCGTTACTTCATTTGGTAATTCTTTAGAAGAGGCATTGGAAAAATCTTTTAAAAATGCGGAAAAAATTCAGTTTGAAAAGAAGTACTACAGAAAAGATATCGGACAAGACCTGCTAGCCTATAAAAATTAATTTGTTTAACTTTAACAGCAACCAACTCCATCATTAATGAAAAAACTACTTTTAATAGCACTTGTTTTTATTGGGCTTCATGGTTTTTCACAAACTTTTAAATCGGGAGCTATTTTAGGCGTTAGTGCTGCTCAGGTTGAGGGTGATGGTTATGGTGGATACAAAAAACCTGGATTAATACTTGGGGCATTCACCAATACAGATTTTTCCAACCATGTTTCTATGCAGTTTGAAATTTATTACATTGGCAAAGGTGCTAGAAAAGTTCCTGATCCAGCCAATGGAGATTTTAGATCATTTAACTTACGTCTAAATTATTTAGAAATTCCATTAGTAGTAAGATACCGACACAAATCTTTCTTTTTTGAATTAGGTGGATATTACGGTTACTTACTAAATGTAAAAATGGAAGACCAATTTGGTGAAGTAAATATTCAACAAAATCCTTATCCTTTTAAAAGTGCAGATATTGGCGGAGTATTAGGATTGGAATACCATATTAATGATAATTTTATTGTCAACTTTAGAACTAAAAACTCATTGGTTCCTATCAGAGATTTCAACAACTTAGATCAAAATATAGGCTTTTTAAATAAGTTATTTAACAGAGGTTGGTACAATGTTGATCTGAACTTTAGCATTCGCTATCAATTAATCGGTAAAAACTAAGCTATGGAAAAAAGAAAAATTATTATAGCTATTACAGGTGCTTCGGGTGCTATTTATGCCGAATTATTGCTGAAATTTTTATCGCAACAAGAAAATATTGAAGTTGGTGTAATTATGTCTGACAATGCTAAAACTGTTTGGCAACATGAACTCAATAATGAAAACTATACACACTTTCCATTTACTTTTTACCATAAAAATGATTTTAATGCTCCCTTTGCTTCAGGTTCGGCAAAGTACGATACTATGATAGTAATTCCTTGCTCTATGGGAACTTTAGGAAGAATTGCTAACGGAATTTCTAACGATTTATTAACCAGAGCTGCTGATGTTATTTTAAAAGAAAGACGAAAGTTGGTTTTAGTAGCTAGAGAAACACCTTACAACCTCATTCATATTAATAATATGAAAACGGTAACAGAAGCCGGAGGCATTATTTGTCCTGCAACCCCCTCATTTTATAGCCAACCAAGCACTATAGAAGCAGTTGCTAAAACTGTAGTTGACCGAGTAATTGATTTAATTGGATTCAACAGCAAATCTTATCGTTGGGGAGAATAAAAAAACAGGACTTCCGTCCTGTCTTCTCTTATTAAAATCTTGCTTAACTATATTATTTCACAATAATTTTTTGTGTAACCGAAGCTGTTTTAGATTGAATATTTACAAAGTAAATTCCTTGTTTGTTAATTTGATATTGATTTTTGCCTAATACAACCGGCTGTATAGCCTGTCCGAGACCATTATAAAAAGTAATTTTTAAATCTTCATTTTCAGTAGAAGAAATATTGATAATTCCTGTTGAGGGATTTGGGTAAACCGTTACTTTATCAGCAAAACTATTTTCCTCAGCACCAACTACACAATTAGAAAGAGCAGGAGAAGTCAATAATCCATTTCTTTCATTTTGTAATACACTTCTCATAATATTTATTTGTCCGGTAGTAAAACTATTCTGACAATCCTGATCAGAATAATCCATATAGTTTTCCACCATATCAGGCAAATCACCAACTCCGGGAATAGCATCTGTGCAAGAATTTCTGGTAGCATTACAACCTTGTTGAGATTGATCGCAGTTTGGTGTATCGGTTAATCCATCATCATCACCACAAATACTACCGAAAAGTCCTCCAAAAGTATTTTCAGCGGTATGTCTAACCCCTAAATAATGACCAACTTCGTGCGTAACCGTTCTTCCATTTATTACAGTTGCAGTCATTGCTGCCGGATTATTTCTGCCAAATGCACTATAATGAATAATAGCACCATCAGTTAATTCTGGTGGAATAGAGTTTGCTGGCCAGTTAGATAATCCTGCTGGCGGAGTTGCTACACCTAACAATGAAGGAGTTGCACTACCTCCATTAATATCACCCACCCAAATATTCAAATATTCGGAGGTATTCCAGGCATCAGAACCTCCTTGGCTAGTATTTTGTATTTTAGCAATAGATGCCATATCAGGTAAAAAACCTCCACCAAATGTCGTAGATGTCTGTACTCTTACAATCCCATTAGTAGGATTCCCATTAGTATCTATACAAGCCAATTGAAATTCAATTTGTGCATCTCCTACAACAGGAGCAAACCCAGATCTCATATTTACAGTATCTGCATTTAATCTTCTAAAATCTTCATTCAGAACATTAATTTGTTCAATTAACACACTATCATCTAAATTTTGTTGTGGATTATTGGAATTCCATACAACATGAAAAACTACAGGAACAACATAAATTGACTTATCATTTTTATTTTGCTTAGTATTCGCCTCAATTACCCATTGCTGATAAGCATCATTAATTTGTTGTTTGTAATTAGGGTTTTTCTGATTTAAATATTCTACTGCATAGTTAAATCCACATTTCTCTGCTTGCTGTTGAGCTTGAACAGATAGAGATGTTATGCCTGCCAAACAAAATAATGCAAAAAGCTTGTTAAATAATTTCATAGTTTGTTATTTTTATAAAAGTTAATTTAAAATTTCGTTGTGCGAATTTAATTACTGAAAATAAAAATACAAAACAGATAAGGTATTTGTAAATTACAAAAACCTATTGAAAATCATAATCCTAAAATAAAAGTTAGATGCATTTAAAATAATCAAAAGGCTCTAAACAGTCTTTACATTGATATAGAGCTTTACAGGCTGTAGAACCAAATTGACTTTTAAGCTCAGTATTTTTTGAACCACATTGAGGACATTGAACTTCTTTAGGAGCTGAACCAAATAATACGCCTTTATCTTGAGTGCCTTTTACAGGAGGAGCAATTCCGTAATCTTTGAGTTTTTGCATAGCTGCCTCACTCATCCAATCAGTTGTCCATGCAGGAGTGTAAACCATTTTAATTTCTACATTTTCAATACCGTTATCATGAAGTGTTTTTACAATATCATCTTCAAACATTTTCATGGCGGGACAACCGGTGTAGGTAGGAGTAATAGTTACAACAATTTTTTCAGGCAATACCTCAACTTTTCTTAAAACACCTAATTCTTCAATGGTTATAACAGGAATTTCCGGATCAGGAATTTGAGCTATCATGTCCCAAACTTCTTGTTCGGTATATTTTTCTTTGAGGTTCATATCTTATTACTACAAAAACTACCAAGTAGCATCAGGATATGCTCTTTGTAAGTATTGCATTTCGGTAAGTAAGTGACCTAAATATTCTGAATGCATCCCGTTTAATCTGCCAGTTTGCATGTAATCGTCTTTTGGTCGTTGCAAAGTAGCTCGTTGTAGTACTTCGTTTACCGTACTGTCCCAATTTTTCTTTATGTCATTCAAATCTACTGCAATTCCTGCTTTAATTAAGATGTCGTCTACTTCATTCATCTCAAATAAATCTCCGGTAAACATCCATAAATCATCAAAAGATTGTTGAATTTTTTGATGACTTTCTTCAGTTCCATCACCCAAACGCACTACCCACTCACCAGTATGACGTAAATGGTAAGCAATTTCTTTAATAGACTTTGCAGCATGAGCAGCAATAGTTTCATCTTTACTATTTTTTAACGTAGTATATAAATGATACAAAAATGCATCATGCAAAAAATTTCTGGCAATAGTATCACCAAAATGTCCGTTAGGTCTTTCTGAGAGTAAGGTGTTGTAATATTCTCTTTCACTTCTTCTATAAGCTAAATCATCTTCTGTTTTGCCTTTAGCCTCTAAATTAGCAGCATAAGTCAACATGGTTCTAGCTTGTCCGAATAAATCTAAAGAAACATTGGTAAGTGCAATGTCTTCTTCTAATGTAGGTCCATTGCTACACCATTCGGCCATTCTTTGTCCTAATATTAAACTAGAATCTCCTAATCTTAAGCAGTAATTTATCAATGCATCTTGTTGTGTCATCATATAATATTGTAATTTTTAAATCAATAAATAGTTTAGGAAGCTAACCTGGAACTCAAATATGCCTCGCTCCTTCCGGCATAACATAATGCGTAGGATGTCTGTAAATTTTATCGTCTGAAGGATCAAAAAATGATTCGCTATCTTCAGGCAATGATGAAACTATAAAATTTGAAGGTACTACCCAAATACATGTCCCCTCGTTTCTTCTAGTGTACAAATCTCTAGCATTTTGCAATGCCATTTCTTTATCTGTTGCATGTAAACTGCCCGCATGTTTATGAGGCAACCCTGGTTTGCTTTGTACAAAAACTTCCCAAACATCTCCTTGATTATCTTTAATATTATCCATAAATCTTTATTTTTTCTAAAATTATAATTCTTAAATAAGGTTCTCCTTTTGGAGAGTGTTGGGTGGATTACGCCACCATTTGTTTTGCTTTTTGTTTTTGAGCATAAGCCAAAGCTGCTTCTCTTACCCATTTACCATTGTTATGAGCTCTTTTGTGATGTTCTAAACGCTGTTTATTACAAGGTCCATTACCTTTTACCACATTCCAAAACTCATCCCAATCAATTTTACCATAATCGTAATGGCCTGTTTCTTCGTTCCATTTTAAATCCGGATCGGGAATAGTTAACCCAATTACTTCTGCTTGTTGAACCGTTTTATCGATAAACTTCTGACGCAATTCGTCATTCGTTTCACGTTTTATTTTCCATTTCACACCATTCCCTAAATTTGGAGAATCGGCATCATGCGGACCAAACATCATTAATGATGGCCACCATAATCTATTCAACGCATCTTGGGCCATAGCTTTTTGCTCAGGTGTTCCTTTTGCCATGTGGGCAATAATTTCATACCCTTGTCTTTGGTGAAAACTTTCTTCTTTACAAATTCTTACCATCGCTCTAGCATAAGGTCCGTAAGAAGTTCTTTGTAAGGATACCTGATTTACAATAGCAGCTCCATCAACTAACCAACCTACAGCTCCCATATCTGCCCAAGTTAATGTTGGGTAATTAAAAATACTGGAATATTTTGCTTTTTCAGTCTGCAATTCTTCAATAAACTCATCTCTACTTTTTCCCAACGTTTCACCTGCTGCATATAAGTATTGTCCATGTCCGGCTTCATCCTGAATTTTTGCCAACAACACTACCTTAGCCCTTAAAGTAGGAGCTCTCAACACCCAATTACCTTCTGGCTGCATTCCGATAACTTCCGAATGAGCATGTTGAGAAATTTGACGTTGTAAATGTTTTCTATATTCTTCAGGCATCCAATCTTTTGGTTCTATCTTAATTTCTGCATCAATTTTCGCCTGAAACGCATCTAATTTTTGTTGTTCATCCATATTGTTATATATGTTTTTATTTGGTTGCCCAAATTTAACGAAAAAATAATCAACAAATAGCTGATTTTTGTCAGTTGAAGATTTTTTTAACAAATTCACTAAATTTTTAGTAATTTCATTTAGTCCCTCATTTTAATATCTTCTTATTTTGCGAAATAATATTACTTTTGCCCGAATTAAAAAGAAAAACAGAAAGAATGAGTCATTTTCACACCCTAAAAGTTAAAGATATTAGAAAAGAAACTTCTCAAGCAGTTTCTATTGCGTTTGAACTTCCTGCCGATTTAAAAAATACGTTTGTATTTGAGTCCGGACAATATGTTACAATTAAAAGAATTGTTAATGGTGAAGATATTAGAAGGTCTTATTCTATTTGTAGTACGCCTTTTGAAGAAGAAATAAGAATTGGTGTAAAAAAAATAGATAATGGGAAAATGTCTGGTTTTTTAAATAATGAGTTGAAAGTAGGTGATACATTAGAAGTAATGCCTCCTGCTGGAAATTTTGTAGCTAAAAACCATACTGCCAATATAGTTGGTGTAGCTGCAGGTAGTGGAATTACCCCTGTTTTTTCCTTGTTGAAATCAGTAATTAAAGCAGGAGGAAAATTCACTCTCTTTTATGGTAATGTAAATGAAGAAAATACTATTTTTAAACAAGAGTTAGAAAAATTAGCTACTAATCATCCTGCTAATTTTAAAGTGCATTTTACATACGATGAAGGTGCTGCTAAACAATTAGATCCTATTCAATGTGGGAGAATTGATGAGCAGAAAATGAACGACTTCATTAAACTAAATTTAGAAATACTAAAAGCCGATGGTTTTTATATTTGTGGACCGGAAGCCATGATAAATACAGTAAACGAAACCTTTAAAAAGATGGGCGTTGCGGATGAAAAAATTCATTTTGAATTGTTTACTACTCCCGTTAAAAAAGCAGATTCATTAGAACAAGCAACTCCTGACTCCTCTTACGAAGGTACCAGCCATGTTACCGTAATTATGGATGGCGAAGAATTTGAATTTGATTTAAACAGCAAAGGAGCAACCATTTTAGATACCGCTATTGAACAAGGTGCTGATGCTCCCTTTTCATGCAAAGGTGCTGTGTGTTGTACTTGCAAAGCCCAAATTGTTGAAGGAAAAGCTACCATGGAAATGAATTACGCGCTGTCTGACGAAGAAGTAGCTGATGGATTCATTTTAACTTGCCAGGCTCACCCGGCTTCAGATAAGTTAGTAGTAGATTATGATGTGATTTAACTTTTTCAGACCTAACAGGTTTCAGAAACCTGTTAGGTCTAGTCTCCAAATTTTATTCCTCTCCACAATTACTTTCTTGCTTAATTGTTTAATTTCGCAATCTAAATTTTATTGAAGCGTTATGTACAGAACACACACCAATGGAGAATTGCGTTTGAGCAATGTTAATGAAGTAGTTACCCTTTGCGGATGGATACAAAAAACTCGTGAGCTTGGCGCCATGACTTTTGTTGACTTACGTGATCGCTATGGTATTACTCAGCTGGTGTTTGGTGAAGAACATACCAAAACTGCTAAATCGCTGGGTAGAGAAGATGTAATACAAATTACAGGAAAAGTAATTGAGCGTGAAAGCAAAAACAACAACATTCCCACTGGAGAAATTGAAATTATTGTCGAGAAATTTACCTTACTCAACAAAAGTAAAACTCCACCTTTTACCATCGAAGATAAAACCGATGGCGGTGAAGAATTGCGTATGCAATACCGTTACTTGGATTTAAGAAGAAACCCGGTGCGTAAAAACCTGGAATTGAGACATAAATTAGCTATTGAAGTTAGAAAATACTTAGATGCTATCGATTTCTTAGAAATCGAAACGCCTTATTTAATTAAATCTACTCCCGAAGGAGCAAGAGATTTTGTAGTACCTAGCAGAATGAACCCGGGACAATTTTATGCTTTACCTCAATCACCACAAACCTTTAAGCAATTATTAATGGTAAGTGGCTACGACCGTTATTATCAAATTGTGCGTTGCTTTAGAGATGAAGACTTACGTGCCGACCGTCAGCCGGAGTTTACACAAATTGACTGCGAAATGGCTTTTGTGGAACAAGAAGATATTTTAAACACTTTTGAAGGAATGATGGATTATCTTTTCAAAAAAGTGAAAGACATTGAATTAAAAGCCTTCCCAAGAATGAGCTATGCTGATGCTATGCTAAACTACGGTTGCGATAAACCCGATATTCGTTTTGGAATGACCTTTAACTACATTGATGATGTTGCTAAAAACAAAGGTTTTAATGTTTTTGATAGTGCTGAAACCGTAATTGCTATTGTTGCCGAAGATTGTGCTTCTTTTACCCGAAAACAATTAGATGCGCTAACAGACTATGTAAAAAGACCTCAAGTTGGAGCAAAAGGAATGGTTTATCTTCGTTGCAATGAAGATGGTACTTATAAATCTTCAGTAGATAAATTTTATAGTGAAGCAGATTTAAAAGCATGGGCAGAAAAATGCAATGCCAAAGCAGGTGATTTAATATTGGTATTAAGTGGTGATTTAGCAGCTACTCAAAAACAAATGAACGATTTGCGTTTGCACTTGGCTAACGAATTAGGCTTAAGAAACCCTAATGAATATGCTCCGTTGTGGGTATATGATTTTCCATTGTTAGAATGGGATGAAGAAAGTGGTCGTTATCATGCAATGCACCACCCGTTTACTTCTCCAAAAACAGAAGATTTACATTTATTGGAAACCGACCCCGGAAAAGTAAGAGCCAATGCTTATGATTTAGTATTAAATGGTACAGAAATAGGCGGAGGCTCTATTCGTATTCACGATAGAGCAGTACAATCTAGAATGTTTGACTTACTTGGTTTTACCAAAGAAGAAGCTCAAGCTCAATTTGGCTTTTTAATGAATGCGTTTGAATACGGAGCTCCACCACACGGTGGTATTGCTTTAGGTTTTGATAGATTGTGTGCGTTGTTTGGCGGACAAGAAACCATTAGAGATTTTATTGCCTTCCCGAAAAACAACAATGGTAGAGATGTAATGATAGATGCTCCAGCAACCATTGATAAAAAACAATTGGATGAGTTGTTTATTGATGTGAAGGAATTATAATCATCCTAACTTTTAATATTCATATTCAATTATTTGAAGAGTATCTTTATAAATATATGAAATATATTGTTTTTGTTCTGACAGGATTAGTATTATTTTTAGGAATATTTGGTTGTTCAAATGAGCCAAAATATTTAAAGGAAGAATCTACTCAAGTAACGATAAATACTAAAGTTGATACTACTCAATCAATTAAAATTGATATAACAACAGAAACCAGACACGCATATATTAAGGAAGTATTTATTAATAATTCAAAATTGTACATTAAAGCTGATTATGTAGATTATTTTATTGGCGATGAAGCGGCAGAAGCAGAATGGAGAGATAAAGCCTATATGATAATTGATGGAGATACGATGACAGGCATTACAGATGGTTATTATATTTCTAATCAGAATAAGAAACTAAGAACATTTAAAATTCAGGAAGGAATATCTATTGAATTAATTAGAACTGATGATGAGGTTTACAATTTAGATAAAAAAAAGGTTGGAAATGAACTTCAAATAAGAACCTATCTTGAGGAAGAAAATCTTATTATTTTACATATTGAAAAAGGAATAGTTATTGGAATTGAAGAACAATTCATCCCATAAATCCCGCGTAATCTATATTTTGATTGAAAATTGGTATTAAAAAGTTACTCTTTAATAAGTTTATCAAAAGCAAGTTGAGTTCCTGCTAAATCTTTTACAACTAACAAATATATTCCCGATGGAAAATCTGAAATGTTTATTTGTTGAGAAGTGCTTTGTTTTAATAACTGCCCAACCGCATTATAAATTTCTAGTTGATATTTTTCTCCAAAAAACACCATACCTTTGGTTGGATTAGGGTAAAAAGAAATGTTGGTTTTGCCTATATTTTCTGCAATACTTACTGTACAATAAGTTATTGTTGGGGCAATTGTTCCAAAATTAAAATCTACAAATGGAGCTGTAGCCGGAGGTGTTGCATCACAAAAATCAAAACTTCCTGACATGGTGCCAAAATTTACTGAAGAATCTTGAACAGTAAAAGATCCTGAACTAGTCCCCGTAATCGTGTTGAAATTGTAAAAACTATCTCCTATATTAAAACTACCATCATTATTGAAACTTGCGGTATTATTTACGGTATCTGCATTTAAAAAACTAACTGTTAACGTTATTTGTCCTGTACTTGAGTTATCAAAAACTTCATTATTCCACATACTATTCGAGCCTGTTAGCGTACTATTATTAGTAAAATCTCCCATATTGGTCATATCAGTAAAACTCAGCAAACCATCATTTACAAAAATGCCATTAACAAAATTGGTAAACTGAAAAAACTGAATGCTACCATTATTGGTAAAATTTCCATTATTGGTAGCACTATCTGCTAACAAGGTTGATCCTAAAAAATTAAAAAAATCGCCTTCATTCCACAAGCTATCTACCACAGTGGATAAACCTTGAATAGTACCATAATTATTCATCAAGTCATTGTTGTAAAAAGTTACCACATTAATAACTCCATTATTATTAATCGTTCCATCATTGTACAAACTATCAATACAATTAATGCCACCAGGATTATCCATAGTAATAAAGTTTGCCGCTGAATTAAATGTTAAAACTCCAGCATTAGTAAACGTTCCGTCACTCAATAGCAAATTTCTTATAGTGGTTGTTCCATTATTAGTAAATATCGCACTTGCTCCGTTTAACCATATATCTCTAGAAGAGTTATCTTGTACCAAACTAGCTGTAGCGTTGACCGTAATAGACCCTGAAGTATAAGCAAAGCTTGTGTTTAACGTTACCGTATGATTGATAATTGCATCATCACCCGGAATTGGAACTCCAAAAGGTGTCCAAGTAGCAGGGTTTGTCCAATCACCATTTTGAGTTGATGTATAAGTAGTAGCGTAAGTATTAAAAACTAATGCTATTGTTAATACTAAAGTGAAAAGGTATTTTACTTTCATAATAATTTGTTTTTGTTCTCACAAAGCTATAAAAAAAACTAATAGTATAAATATGATTGTCAACATAATAAACACTCTTTAGAATGAATCTTAATAATTATTAATCTAAAGCTAAAATGTAGTAACTTCGCATTTTAAAACTACAGTAGGTAAACTAATGAACAAACAAATAGAAATAATGGCTCCGGCTGGTTCTTTTGAATCGCTGATGGCTGCCATACAAGGAAGAGCAGACTCTATCTATTTTGGGATAGAACAACTAAACATGCGAGCAAAAGCTGCCAACAATTTTACTTTTGACGATTTAGAAAAAATTGCAGAAACATGTAATAGCAATAATGTTCGTTCTTATTTGACTTTAAATACCATTATTTACGATCATGATCTATCGTTAATGAAACGTATTGTTGACAAAGCAAAAGCTGCAGGAATAACTGCTGTTATTGCTTCCGATCAAGCGGTAATTAATTATGCTTCTTCAATCGGTTTTGAGGTGCATATTTCTACACAAACCAATGTTACCAACTTAGAAACCATTAAATTTTTCTCGCATTTTGCTGATGTAATGGTATTAGCAAGAGAGCTTAGTTTAATTCAAGTAAAAAGCATTACAGACGGCATTAAAAAAGAAAATATTACAGGACCTTCAGGAAACTTGGTAGAAATAGAAATTTTTGCTCACGGAGCATTATGTATGGCTGTTTCAGGAAAATGTTATTTAAGTTTACACACCAATAATTCTTCTGCCAACAGAGGTGCTTGCGTACAAAATTGTCGCAGAACTTACGAAGTGAAAGATGAAGAAGGAAATGAACTATTAATTGACAACGAATACATAATGTCTCCAAAAGATTTATGTACCATAGGATTTATTGATGACATAATAAATGCAGGCGTAAAAGTATTAAAAATTGAAGGGAGAGGAAGAGCTCCTGAATACGTTAAAACAGTTACAGAATGCTACCGAGAAGCTGCTGATGCATATTTAGATGGCACTTACTCTAAAGAAAAAATTGAAGGCTGGAACCAACGCTTAGCAACGGTTTACAACAGAGGTTTTTGGGATGGCTATTATTTAGGTCAGGAATTGGGAGAATGGTCGGAAGGACATGGCTCGCAAGCCACTACCAGAAAAAAATTCTTGGGGCAAGGTATTAAATATTTTCCTAAAATTAATATTGCTGAATTTAGAATTGAAACCCACTCATTGAGTGTTGGGGACAAAATATTAATTACCGGACCCACAACAGGAGTTATTGAAACTACTGTTAAAGAACTTCGAGTAGATGATAAATCTGTTGAAAAAGTTGAAAAAGGAGTAAACTTCTCTACTCCTATTGATGAAATTATTCGACCATCAGATAAGTTATATAAAGTAATTCCAGCCGAATGATTCGTATTACCCACCAAAGAGAAAAATGTATAGGCTGCAATTATTGCGTTGAAATAGCTTACGACCGTTGGCGTATGTCTAAAAAAGATGGTAAATGCACGTTAATTGGCAGCAAAGAAAAAAGAGGTTTCTACAATGTAGTAGTTGGCGATGATGAATACATCGCCAATGTTAATGCCGCAAAAGCTTGCCCTGTAAAAATAATTAAGGTAGAGAAGATAAAGTAGTTTGAACGGTTATTTCAATTAGTCTTGCTGCTTTAATTTCTCAAAAAACTCTTTATGAAAAGCTTCTAATTGCTTCGGAGGGTAATAAGAATGTGCTCCCCAAATAATTTTATTAATCGTATTATTTCCTTGACGAATTTCTAAATAATAAGACATATTCCCGGGCTGATTAATATCCTCGCCATACAAACTTAACTCATCAATTTTAGTTAGAAAATACTCTGTATCTAACGCAGAAAGTTGTTTGTAAAAAACATCTCTTTCGTAAACAAAATCTCTTTTATAAACCTTACCGTTTTCAAGCAACATATACTCTTCAAAATCACCTGTAAAACCTCCTCCTCTACCAACACAATATTTCATTTCACTATTATTTGTTTTATTTTTAACAATTGTATCTGAGCTCGATTTTGTTGATGAACAACTAAGAAATATGCTGAAAAATATAAGTAATGATAAAATTTGTTGCATTGATGAGTTGTATTTATTTTACCAATTTGAAACAGCATTATTAAAAATATCTTGCGTTAACTGACCATTAATATCCTTAATGAGATCATCTTCTATGGTAGTTAAATTAATGGATGATTCAAAATCGGCATAACGAGTAAAGCTTCTTTCAAAGCTTTGTTTATCGTCTTTGGTATTAGTGAAAATTACATTAACAGTTATAGAAAGTCTGTTAGTTGCCGCTGTTTGGTCACCTTGAATAGCGTTTGGTGTTATGGTATAACCTGTTATGCTTCCTTCAAATTGCAAATCGCCATTAGCAGGCAACATTTGTAAGCTGGTTTGAGAAACAAATACATCTTTCAAAGCTTCACTAAAAGTCTGACTTAAGTTTGGATTAGCTAAAGGAGCGTAATTTTGAAACGTTTTTACAGAAAAGGTTTTTATTTCAGGAGCAATAGAGGCTCCAGTAAAAGAATAATCTACTTTACATGAAAAAAATATCATGAGAAAGGCAAGAACAATATAATAGTGTTTTTTATTCATTAATATCGTATTCTTTAATTTTTCTGTAAAGTGTTCTTTCAGAAATACCTAACTCTTCAGAAGCTTTTCTTCGCTTATTGTTGTGTTTTCTCAATGCTTTAACAATCATTTCTTTTTCTTTATCAGCCAAAGATAAAGATTCTTCTTCCACTTCTTCATGATCTGAAAAATCATCTTCAGGATTGATAATTTGAGGTTTATACACTTCTGCAGATAACGGTTTCTCCGTATCTAAATCATCACTTTTAGCATATAATCTTTTTATGCTGTTTATCATGGAAGTATTTTCTTCAGAATCGGAAACCAATGGTTGTTTTGTATTTCCATTGCTAATAATCCCGAAAACCAATTTTTTCAACTCATTCACATCATCTTTTAAATCAAACAATACTTTATACAAAATATCTCTTTCAGACATATCTGAAGTATCTCCTTTATACAATGTTGGTAATTGAGAGGTATTACTATCTAATGGCAAATAGTTAGCTAAAATATTGGCTGAAATTTCCCTATTATTTTCTATTACTGATATTTGCTCAGTCACATTCTTTAACTGACGAATATTTCCCGGCCAACGATAGTTAATAAGCAACTCAACAGCATCAGGTGTTAACTGAACACTTGGCATACGATATTTTCCTGCAAAATCTGAAGCAAATTTTCTGAATAACAAATGTATATCTTCTTTTCGCTCTCTTATCGGAGGTAAATCTATCGGCACTGTATTTAATCGGTAATATAAATCTTCTCTAAACTTACCTTTTTTAACTGCTTCGGGTAATTTTACATTAGTTGCAGCAACAATTCTAACATCAGTTTTTTGCACTTTTGATGAACCTACTTTAATAAATTCACCTGTTTCCAACACTCTTAATAACCTGGCTTGTGTAGGTAAAGGCAATTCACCAACCTCATCTAAAAATATGGTACCTCCATCAACTACTTCAAAATAGCCTTTACGAGCTTCATGAGCTCCCGTAAAAGCACCTTTTTCATGTCCAAATAATTCCGAATCTATAGTTCCTTCTGGAATTGCACCACAGTTTACAGCAATATATTTATTGTGTTTTCTGGCACTTAATTGATGAATAATTTGAGGCATTACTTCTTTCCCTACTCCACTTTCTCCTGTAATTAAAACAGATAAATCAGTAACGGCTACCTGAGCAGCTATGTTTATAGCCCTATCTAACATTGGCGAGCTACCAATAATTCCAAAACGCTGTTTTATTTGTTGTGTATCCATAATGGTTAAACCTTTTAACTTATATCGCTCTCCCTAACAATGTTCCCCCTGTGCAATCTTCTATATAAACAGTTACATAATCGCCTACTTTGTAATTTTCTTTAGGAAAAACCACCACTGTGTTTTGAGAAGTTCTTCCTGCCAATTCATTATCAGAGCGTTTAGATTTTTTTTCTACCAACACTTCAAATGTTTTACCAACATAAGCTTGGTTTCTTTCTAATGAATGGGCACTTTGTTTATCTATAATTTCTTGTAATCTTCTACTTTTTACTTCTTGAGGAACATCATCCTTAAACTTACGTTGAGCTTGCGTATTAGGTCTTTCAGAATAATTAAACATGTAAGAAAAATCGTACTTTACGCAGTCCATTAATGATAATGTATCTTGATGATCTTCTTCTGTCTCCGAACAAAAACCCGCAATAATATCAGCTGAAATAGAACACTCAGGAACAATTTTTCTAATACTATCAATTCTATCCATATACCATTCTCTGGTATATCCTCTGTTCATCATTTCTAAAATTCTGTTACTTCCACTCTGAAAAGGCAAATGAATATAATTGCAAATGTTATCGTATTTAGCCATCACATGCAAAAATTCATCTGTCATATCTTTAGGATGTGAAGTAGAAAACCTCACTCGCAACTTCGGACTAATTTGAGCTACTTTTTCCATCAATTGAGCAAAATTGATGCTTTGAGCTTTTTCTTCTTCCGATAAATTTTCATAATATTTTTTCAATCCTTCTGTACCATACCACAAATAAGAATCTACATTCTGACCCAATAAAGTAACCTCTCTATAACCCCTATCAAATAAATCTTGAGCTTCTTTTAAAATACTTTCAGGATTTCTACTTCTTTCTCTTCCTCTAGTAAAAGGCACTACACAAAAAGTACACATGTTATCGCAACCACGGGTAATGGAAATAAATGCCGTAACTCCATTGCTTAACAACCTTACCGGACTAATATCTCCATAAGTTTCTTCTTTAGATAAGATAACATTTACCGCTTTTTTACCTTCATCCACTTGAGCTACTAAATTGGGTAAGTCTCTGTAAGCATCAGGACCAACCACTATGTCAACAATTTTTTCTTCTTCTAATAATTGTGATTTTAATCGCTCTGCCATACAACCTAACACACCAATTACCAACTCCGGTTTTTTCTTTTTTTCTTTATTGAAAACCGTTAATCGTTGTCTTACCGTTTGCTCAGCTTTTTCTCTAATCGAACAAGTATTAACCAATACTACATCCGCTTCTTCCAAATTATTAGTAGTACCATAACCACTTTCAGCTAAAATAGAAGCAACTATTTCACTATCAGAAAAGTTCATCTGGCATCCATAACTTTCTATGTAAACTTTTTTATTATTGGTTTTATCCGTATCTGCTAACAAGGTCGCAGAACCTTGAACAGCCTCATCTATTACTTTATTTCCTAATTCCATATTTATTTTTTAAAGAACTACAAAATTAGCCAATTTTTATGAGTTATGACAAAATGACATCAAAAGAAAAAGCTTTTGTTACCCCTCTACTTCTACATCATAAATAGAGTTATTCTAATTTTTACCAAAATATAATGGTAGGTTTATAAACAGTTATTAATTTTACTGACCTAAAATAAAAGAACTATATAGTTATGAAATAGCCACGAGCAAAAGCACACCAACAAGAATAAAGATAAACTGGCATATTCCATATGACAAATAAAAAACAAATAAATATCTACATATGAAACTACAAAATTACGCTCAAGGACAATGGGTAGAAGGCTCAGGTAAAGAAAAACCATTATTTGATGCCATTACAGGCGAACAAATTGCTACTGCTTCAAGCGAAGGTTTAGATTTTGCAGCTATGATGGATTATGCTCGTAAAGTTGGCGGTCCAACTCTTAGAAAAATGACTTTTCAGGAAAGAGGACTGATGCTAAAAGCTTTGGCCATGCATCTTTTAACCTTGAAAACAAAATACTACGAAGTAAGTGCTAAAACAGGTGCTACAAAAGTAGATAGTTGGA
The DNA here is from genome assembly GCA_036567945.1 of Vicingaceae bacterium. Classification (GTDB taxonomy): domain Bacteria; phylum Bacteroidota; class Bacteroidia; order Flavobacteriales_E; family Vicingaceae; genus BRH-c54. Next base: position 23,507 of record DATCTM010000105.1, on the reverse strand, counting down.
TAGATATTGAAGGTGGCATTGGTAATTTATTCGCTAATGCCAGTCTTAGAAGACAATTTCCTGACGAGCCATTTTATGTGGATGGAGAAACTGCTCCACTTTCTAAAAATGGCACTTTTATAGGTCATCATATTATGGTTCCTAAGCAAGGTGTTGCCATCCATATTAATGCATTTAACTTTCCTATTTGGGGAATGTTGGAAAAAATTGCTGTCAACCTAATGGCCGGTGTTCCAGCTATTGTTAAACCGGCAACATTAACTTCTTTCCTGACCGAAGCAATGGTGAAAGATATTATCGACTCCAACATACTTCCAGCAGGAGCATTACAATTAATTTGTGGTTCTGCCAATGGAATTTTAGACCATGTTACCAACCAAGATGTTGTTACATTTACAGGCTCTGCTTCAACCGGAAAAATGCTTAAAGCACACCCTCGTTTGTTAGAAGAAGCTGTCCCATTTAATATGGAAGCTGATTCATTAAATGCAAGTATTTTAGGTGAGGATGCTATTCCTGGAACGGAAGAGTTTGATTTATTTATAAAAGAAGTACAACGAGAAATGACAGTAAAAGCCGGACAAAAATGTACGGCTGTTCGTAGAATTATTGTTCCAGAAAAATTAGTAGAAGATGTACAAATTGCTTTAGGAAAAAGATTGGCTCAAACGGTAATTGGAAATCCTGCTGTAGAAGGGGTAAGAATGGGTGCTTTGGCAGGGTTAGAGCAAGTAAAAGAAGTAAAAGAAAAAGTAGCTCAACTTTCTGCCAGTCAGAAAATTGTTTTTGGAGATGTAGATAATTTTGAAGTTACCGGAGCTGACAAAAGCAAAGGCGCTTTCTTATCGCCCATCTTATTTTTAAACGAAAATCCATTTACCAATACCGATTGCCACAACATTGAAGCATTTGGTCCGGTATCAACCATAATTCCCTACAAAACATTAGATGAAGCCATTGAATTAGCCAATATGGGCAAAGGTTCTCTAGTTTGTTCCATTGTTACCAATGATGATAAAATTGCTAAAGAATTTGTGTTAGGTGCAGCTTGTATGCATGGACGAATTTTGATATTAAACGCTGCTTGTTCTAAAGAAAATACCGGACATGGATCTCCTATGCCGTTGCTTACCCATGGCGGACCGGGTAGAGCCGGAGGCGGTGAAGAAATGGGTGGAAAGCGTGGTATTTTGCATTACTTACAACGTACTGCTATTCAAGGTTCTCCAACGATGATTACAAAAGTTACCAACCAATACCAATACGGTGCTGAACAAACAGAATTTGATAGACATGTTTTCCAAAAGTATTTTGAAGAAATTCAAATAGGTGAAACGGTGGTAACTAGAAAACATACCGTTACTGATGCGGACATTGTGAACTTTGCGAACGTTAGTGGTGATCATTTTTACGCTCACGTAGATGCGACTTCTTTAGAAGGAACTATTTTTGAAAGAAATGTTGCTCATGGATATTGGGTATTATCAAAAGCAGCAGGTTTATTTGTTGATGGCAAAAAAGGTCCTGTTTTGTTAAACTATGGGTTGGATGAATGTAGATTTGTTAAACCTGTTTATCCGGGAATGACCATTGGCGTTAGATTCACTGCTAAGGAAAAAATCTCTCAAGAGAAAAAAGATGAAAACGACATTAAAAAAGGAATTGTAAAATTCTTAGTAGATGTGTATGATGAAACAGGGGAAACAGTTGCTTTAGCTACTATCTTAACGATGGTGAAGTTTAAAAATCAAGACTAGATAGTTAGTTTGTAAGGTTATTAGCCACGAATATATTAATATTAGTGTATTCGTGGCATTTTCTTACTCTTCTCCCTTGTTAATATACTTCCAAAGTAAGTCTTTCAGTTCTAGTAAGCCTTGTTGAGCAACAGAAGAAATAAACAAATGAGGAACTTCCGGCAGATCTTTTTCAATTTCATCTTTTAGTTCATCATCCAACATATCAGATTTAGAAATGGCTAATATTCTGTCTTTATCTAATAATTCCGGGTTATACGCTCTTAATTCATTTAATAGAATCTCGTATTCTTCATTAATATTATTGCTGTCAGCAGGAATTAAAAATAACAATACCGCATTTCTCTCTATGTGTCGTAAAAATCGAATTCCTAAACCCTTACCTTCGTGAGCTCCTTCAATAATCCCAGGGATATCTGCCATCACAAAAGAACGATAATCTCTGTAAGAAACAATCCCTAAATTAGGCACTAAGGTAGTAAAAGGGTAATTGGCTATTTCAGGCTTTGCAGCACTCAACACCGACAATAATGTTGATTTTCCGGCATTAGGAAAGCCAACCAAACCAACATCCGCCAATACTTTTAATTCTAATATTTTCCATGCTTCTTGACCATCTTCTCCGGGCTGTGCATATCTTGGGGCTTGGTTAGTTGAGGATTTAAAATGAGCATTTCCTAATCCACCTCTGCCTCCTTTAAGTAAGATTTGTTCTTCGCCATCTTGCGTAATTTCAAATAAGACCTCTCCTGTTTCACCATCTTTGGCAATTGTTCCTAACGGAACTTCTACATAAACATCTTCTCCTTCAGCACCTGTACTTCTAGAACTACTTCCATCTTCACCATGCTTGGCTTTTATATGTCGTTTGTATTTTAAATGCAATAAAGTCCATAGATTTTTATTGCCTTTCACAATTACGTGTCCACCTCTACCACCATCTCCTCCATCAGGGCCACCTTTGGGTTCATACTTTTCCCTTCTAAAATGCCTCGAACCTCTACCTCCCATTCCTGAAGTGCAGTGTATTTTTACGTAATCTATAAAATTGGAGTTGGACATTAGTTTTTATAAGTTAAAAGTTTGAAGTTTAATTTCTAATCTCTAATATTTAATTAGCGTTATCAATAGCTGAACACAAACGATTAAAAATTTCCTCAATGCTTCCTACACCATTAATTTTTTCAAATTTGTTTTGAGCAGCATAAAAATCAGCCACTACAGCAGTTTGTTCGTTATACACTTTAATTCTATTAGCAATAATACTTTCATCTAAATCATCTGCTCTTCCGCTATCTTTTCCTCTTTCTAACAAACGTTTTATTAGTTCTTCATTTGGAACATCTAACGCTAACATAATAGAGATAGCTGTGTTTTTTGAAGTTAAAAATTTATCTAACGCTTCTGCTTGTGGTGTAGTTCTCGGAAAACCATCAAAAATAAACCCCTTAGCTTGTGGATTTTTATCTACCTCTGCCTCTAACATACTAATAGTAACTTCATCAGGAACTAAATTTCCCTTATCCATATAGCTTTTAGCTAATTTACCCAATTCAGTTTCGCCTTTAATGTTGGCTCTAAAAATATCTCCCGTTGATAAATGTACTAAACTGTATTTATCAACTAATTTTGCTGCTTGTGTTCCTTTTCCTGCCCCCGGAGGACCAAATAATACTATATTTAACATATCTTTTTGGTTTTTTATAATTTTAAACTAACTTAATATCTAATTCTATTGTTCATCCAACACATAAATTGAACTGAGATTTCTGCCATAACCATCATAATCTAACCCGTAGCCCAACACAAAAGCATTTGGAATTTCTTTGCCTATATAATCAATCGGATAAGGTTTGTGATAAGCTTCAGGTTTAAATAGCAATGAAGCAATTTTTATAGAATTTACTTTTTTATTTTGTAAAATTTCATACAATTTAACCAAGGTATTTCCAGTATCTACAATATCTTCTACCAAAATAATATCTTGTCCTTCTATATCTTCATTTAATCCAATTAACTCGTTTACTTTTCCTGTAGTAGTAGTTCCTTCATAAGAAGCTAACTTTACAAAAGAAACCATACATTGCAGGTTGATTTCTTTCAATAAATCGCTCATAAACATAAACGAGCCATTTAGTACTCCGATAAAAATAGGTGATTTACCACTGTAGTGCATATTAATTTCGTTAGCAACTTTACTTATGGAAGTTTGCAGCTCCTCAGCAGAAATGTATGGTTTAAAGGTTTTATCTTTAATTGTTATCTTACCCATTTTTATGAAAATTGGATTGCAAAAGTAGTAATTTTCTTAGTAGAACAGCAGTAAATTAATGGAAGATAAAAAAAGTATATTGAACTAACTAACACCAACTATTACATTCCATATAAAAAAACTAATTTTGCAGCATGAGTTTAGAGAAAGAAATAGCAAAAAGAAGAACTTTTGGCATTATTAGTCACCCCGATGCGGGTAAAACAACGCTTACCGAAAAATTATTATTATTTGGTGGTGCGATACAAACAGCTGGTGCTGTAAAATCTAATAAGATTAAGAAAACCGCTACTTCCGATTTTATGGAAATTGAAAAGCAAAGAGGAATTTCTGTTGCCACCTCGGTAATGGCTTTTAATTATAAAGATACTAAAATCAATATTCTAGATACTCCGGGTCACAAAGATTTTGCTGAAGATACTTATAGAACATTAACAGCTGTAGATAGCGTTATTTTGGTAATTGACTGTGCCAATGGTGTAGAAGCTCAAACCAAAAAACTGATGGAAGTTTGTAGAATGCGTGATACTCCTGTTATTGTTTTCATCAATAAAATGGATAGAGAAGGTCAAAATCCATTTGATTTGTTAGATGAAATTGAAACTACTTTAGACATAAAAGTAAGACCTTTAAGCTGGCCAATAAGCATTGGAGCAACTTTTAAAGGGGTTTATAATCTATATGAAAAACACCTGAATTTATTTGATTCCAATAAAACAAAAATTGAAAGAGAAATTGTAAGCATTAAAGATCTAAACGATCCTTTATTGGATGAAATAATTGAAGATGACGCTCCAAAATTGAGAGAAGATGTAGAGCTTATTGAAGGAGTTTATGATGCTTTTGATGTAGAAAAATATCGTGCAGGAGAATTGGCTCCCGTATTTTTTGGTAGTGCCCTTAATAATTTTGGTGTACAGGAATTGTTAGATACTTTCTTAGCAATTGCTCCAAGCCCAAGAAGTAGAGCAACCAACATAAGAATGGTAGAACCTACAGAACCTAATTTTACAGGATTTATTTTTAAAATTCACGCCAATTTAGATCCTAAACACCGAGATAGAATTGCTTTTTTAAGAATTTGTTCGGGAACATTTGAAAGAAACAAGTTTTACTACAATGTAGCTACCGATAAAAAATTAAGATTTAACAATCCTACCAGTTTTATGGCTCAGGATAAAAGCGTTATTGATGAAGCTTTTCCGGGTGATGTAATTGGTTTATATGATGCCGGAAATTTTAAAATTGGCGACACGCTTACTGAAGGAGAAAAAATAGAATTCCAAGGAATTCCAAGTTTCTCTCCGGAAATTTTCAAGGAACTTATTAATAAAGACCCTATGAAAACCAAGCAACTGGAAAAAGGTATTCAGCAACTTACGGATGAAGGTGTGGCTCAGCTTTTCACACAACAACCGGGTAACAGAAAAATTGTTGGTACAGTTGGAGAGTTACAATTTGAGGTTATTCAACATCGTTTAAAACACGAGTATGGAGCATCGGCAGAGTTTGAAGCTAAAAATTTGCATAAAGCTTGTTGGATGACTTCGGATAATGAGGCAAAAATAGAAGAATTTAAAATGCGAAAAAGTCAATACATTGCTATAGATAAAGATGGAAATGATGTTTTCTTGGCTCAAAGTGCCTTTTTATTGCAAAGTGCACAAGCCGATTATCCGGAAATAACTTTCCATACTACTTCTGAATTTAAAAAAGAATTAGCCTCAAATTAAACTACCATGAAGACCAAACAAAACAAAATACTAGTCCCCATAGATTTTTCAGAACAATCATTAATTGCATTGAAACAATCTTACAATCTTGCTAAAATTCAGGATGCTGAAATTGTTTTGCTTTATGTATTAGAAGAACTTAATCCGGTAATAAAAGTATTTTTCTCGGAAGTAAGTGGTTTAAAAGAAGCGGTAGAAAAAAACCTAAAAACCTTAGCTGAAGATTCCTCTAAAGAAAGTGGTGTGCCTATTTCTTATTTGCTTACTAAAGGTTCAGTTTATAATAAAATTGTAAAAACAGCTAAAGCTATCAAAGCAAAAATGATAGTAATGGGAACTCAAGGAGCTGCAAGAGGTAAATTTATTGGCTCTAACTCTTTACGAGTGGTAAAAACTTCTCCTTGTCCGGTAATTACTATTAAGGGGAAGAAACACCAAAAAGGATGTAAAAATATTTTACTTCCGTTAGATTTAACCAAAGCAACAACTGACAAAGTGAACATTGGCATTAAATTAGCCAAAATGTTCAATGCACAAATTAATGTGGCCTCTATTATTCTATCTGACAAAAATGAAGCTTTATCAAAACTTGAAGAGCAAATTAATCAAGTAAAAGAAGTAATAGAAAAAGAAAATATTAAATGTGAAACAGCGTTAATCCCTATAGAAAAAGGTAAGAAAAAATTAGTTAGTGCTTTGCTCGATTATGCTGAAGACATTGCTGCTGATTTAATTTTAATAATGACTCAACAAGAAAACGATTTTAAAGAATTATTTATAGGCTCAAAAGCTCAAGCTATTATCAACAAATCTGAAGTACCTGTTATGAGTGTCTTACCACAAAAGAAATTTGATCAAAAAAATAAATGAAATAGCTACAAATGAAATTACTAGTTACAGTTATATTAACCTTCTTAACCACTTTAGCTATTGCTCAAGATACCAACAAGGTGGATGCCAACGGCAAGAAACAAGGTTATTGGGAAAAATATCATCCTACAGGTTATCTTAGATACAAAGGTCAATTTAAAGATGATAAACCAACAGGAACGTTTTTACATTATAACGATGAAGGCAAACTAAGCATGAAAGTGCATCATTTAAAAAATGGCTCTTATGCGAACTTTTATTATACAACAGGAGAATTAAAATCTACCGGAAAATATGAAAATCAGGAAAAAGACAGTTTATGGACCTATTACAGTATAACCGGACATGTTTTATCTGAAGAGTTTTATGTTAGTGGAATAAGAGATGGTAGTTGGAAAATTTATTACCCTAACGGCAATGTTGCAGAAGAAAAAAATTATACCAACAATATAGAAGAAGGCGATTGGAAAACGTATTATGAAAATGGTAAAATAAAATCGCACCATACTTATGTAAAAGGCAGATTAGAAGGTAAAGGAATTTATTATTATCAAAATGGATTGATGCAATTAGCAGGAAAATATGCTAAAGATGTAAAACACGGAATTTGGTTATATTATAACGAAGATGGAACAACCAAAAAGAAAGAAGAGTACAACTATGGAAGACGTATTGATACCAATAAAGATGATATGATTATTAATACAGATACTATTAAAAAAGAAAAAAAAGACTATTTAGAATTTGAAGATTTATTCAAACAAAACTAAACTACTAATATACAAAAAATGAGTAAAAAAGGAAAAGTGCTGGTGGCAATGAGCGGTGGAATTGACAGTTCTGTAGCTGCTTTATTATTACACGAACAAGGGTACGAGGTGATAGGAATAACCATGAAAACATGGGATTATGCTACATCAGGAGGTGCAAGAAAAACTACCGGATGTTGCAGTTTAGATGATATTAATGATGCTAGAATGTTAGCTGTAGAAAACGGCTTTCACCACATTATTTTAGATATCCGTAAGGAATTTGGCGATTTTATTATAGATAATTTTGTTGACGAATACCTTGCCGGAAGAACACCAAACCCCTGTGTTTTATGCAACACACACATTAAATGGGATGCCCTTTTAAGAAGAGCCGACCAATTAGATTGTGAATTTATTGCTACAGGACATTACGCTCAAATTCGTAAAGAAAATGGCAGATATGTTATTTCTAAAGGGTTGGATGAAAACAAAGATCAATCTTATGTACTGTGGGGACTTTCTCAAGAAAGCCTTGCCAGAACTATTTTTCCTCTTGGAGGAATGGATAAACCAACTATTCGCCAAATGGCATTTGACAGAGGATACAAAGAATTAGCAAAGAAAAACGAAAGTTTTGAAATTTGTTTTGTTCCAGACAATGATTACAGAGGCTTCCTAAAAAGAAGAGTAGATGGATTAGAAGCAAAAGTAGATGGTGGAGATTTTTTAGATACCGAGGGCAATGTACTTGGGAAACACAAAGGCTATCCGTTTTATACTATTGGTCAGCGAAAAGGCTTAGAGCTTGCTTTTGGTGACCCACGTTATGTAGTAAAAATTGATGCAGCAAACAACCAAGTAGTATTGGGAACAAAAGAAGATTTAAAGAAAAAAGAAGTTTTAGTACGCAATCCAAACATTATAAAATACGAGCAATTTACCAACGAAATGGAAGCACTTAGCAAAATTCGTTATAAAGACAAAGGAAAATTGAGCAATTTAGTTCCGCTAGAAGATGGTAGAATAAAAATTGAGTTTTTTGAAGATGTACAAGGTGTAGCCCCAGGACAATCAGCCGTTTTTTATGATGGTAACGACCTTATTGGTGGTGGTTTTATTGATAATAATTAATTACAATATTACCTAAACAAATACATTTTACCGTATCCTTTTTTAAAGTAGTTATCGGCACTTGTTTCTCGGTGTTCAATATCGTTATTGTTAATTTTGGTAATCACCCTGTAAAGATAAAGTCCGTTAGCAAGCCTATCGCCATATTGGTCGGTACCATCCCAAGCAAAATCTGAGATATTCCTACCTATTTTAATGTTACCCAATTCTTCTTTGTGTATTTCTCTCACTACTTTTCCGGTAATGGTAATAATTTGAATTTTAAAAATGTCCGGTACTTGGCTTCCCGTTAGTGTGAATACAAAACGTGTCGATGTCGTAAACGGATTGGGATAATTAACAATATTGGTAATAGTTGACTTATGAATTACTTCAAAACCAATTAAATAATCATTACTTCCTGATTCATTTTTAGATACATCATTGGCTTGAACCCTCAGTTTATATTGTCCATCTTTATCAAAATAAGCCGGATAAATAATTTTAGCACTGTTTTTTGGCAAAGAAGCAGGAATAAACTGCATAATTTCTTGTCCGTTACCGTTAAAATAAATTCTTTTTTCAATGCCATCGGGAGAGGTAATCCACACAGCAAAATCGGCAGTATCATTTAAAGCTAAAAACAAATTTTCATCTTTCAACTCAATTACAATTTCAGGTTTTGGCGAAACAATATCTCCATCTAAAATATGTGTCCCATCAAAAGTAACATCTAACAACGGATTAATTTTATCATCATGCACATAAAAAGGAATTTCTGCCAAATTATTAAAATGATATTTTTCTAATTGGTCATTATTCGGGTTTACCTCAATAAGCAAACTATTTATCCCTGCCATTCCTTGTGTTGAAAATTCTAAATTCACAATCATCACACTGTCTGCCAATAATGGAGCTTGTCTGGGATAATTTATAGGAATTATTTGGTTAAATTTATTCAATACATTAAATGCAATTAACAAACTGTCCATATTATGTCGGCTAATATTTTTTACAGTTATAGAAAGCCTTATTTTTTCACCTTCATACACAGTATCATTATAAAAAGTAAAATAAATGTTTGGAGAAAGAGCCGCTTCAGGAATATCTTCATAAGTTACTTGCCACCTATGTAATTGTGGTGCTGTAAACAACGAATCATCCATTATATGAGCGTTTAATTTTAAATAAGGATATTGGCTTGCATTTATTTGATTGGTAATTCTAATATCTCCCGAATCTGTTGGTAGGTTACTAATCAATAAAGTTTCATTACCATTATTATCTACCCCAAAAACATTGAGCACTGTACTATCTTTTGAAGGATTTTCCAATGGCTTCATCCGCCAAGATAGGGAATCCCAGCTGACGGCAGGCCCTAAAGGGGGAGAAAAAACATTTCCAAAATTTGCCGAACCGGTAATGGTAGCACTCACCTGAACACCTTTTTCTGTAATGCTTGCTCCAACACTTTCAACTACAGAAGTAGGCGTTCCTTTTTTAACAAAAAAAGCAAAAGGCAAACTATCTTGAGCCATTGGAACTTGCGTTGCTCCAAGGTTAGTTAAAGCAGTATTTACATTGGTTGGAAGTGGTGCATAGCTCCAAAAGAAATTCCAATACCACGACCACATTAACACATAATATCCATTAGGAACACTATCTGTAAGCATATTTGCTAACGCATTCATTTGAGCCGGATCTCCATTTTGGAAAATAAAAAATTTAGATGGTGCCTGATTTGGATTCGAACCAGGAATATTAAGTTGTCCCATGTTCATCTCCAACGGCTTCCAATAATCAAAAGAAATGGTATCTAAAACAGTAACATGAATAGCACTATTTGCCCCCCAACCGTTTCCTGCAATTCTTTGTTGATCTATAAAATAAGAAGGAATTGAGCCTTCTGACCAATTGGTTGGTCCATTTACTGTTGTACTTCCTATCGCTCCATCTGTAACTGCTCTTAACGTACTTACTTTATTCTGAAAACTAAATAATCTATTTGGTCGGCTATACCCTACCAGTTGCATTGGGTTATTTTCAAATTGGAAAATATGTTCTTGTTGCCAACCTTCTTTATTTTGAATATACTGAAAAGAACGCATTTGCCAATTATAACTAGCTGTTGAAGACGAATCTTTACTTACTCTCCAAAAATAAACCATGCTATCAGGCATATTTTGCAAAAGGTTAGGCGTCCATGTTACAACTCCTCCGGGTTGACTGAATAAAGTAACTCTTTCCTTAATCGGACTGTTAAAGTAATCTGTTGTATCTACTTCAAAAACATAATCTGCAGGAGCCTGAAATGGAAATGCTGTTGATGCTTTAAGGGTTATTCCCTGATTGGGAACAATAGAAAAATGATAAGGATAAACAGGAATAATATTATCCGAACGAATATTTAATTGTTTAGTAACAACGTTATTATTTTCATCAAGTTCGTCAATATTAATTGGAGGAGCATCTACCATAATGGTGAAGTTGTTCATTCCCATTCCTCTGATAACATCTACAGGAAGTTTAAAAGTAAAGGTATCTTTATAATGTGGAGCTGCAATAGATTTTAGATAAGTCGTATCAGAAAAGTTGGCATTTGGATAATCTCTAGTAATGCTTAAAATGATAGTGGTGTCGATAGCTTTGCCTAAATTGGTTACAATTACATTTACCTCAAAAGAATCTAATGCTGAAGTAACAATATTCGGATTAAAACTAACCGATGCCTGATTAATCATATAATCAGGCTTTTCAAAAGTATGCAGTCTTAATGCCGGATCTCCGTGATAAGTTATATTAAGAGCAGTTGAGTTATCAAAGTTTTTAATGCTTGCTCCTGTTGACTGTGTGGTATAAGCCGTTGTACTTTGAATATGTTCGGCAACACTTCTCCCGTAATTTTTATGGGCAATATTTTTATAAAACTCGTTGGCAAATTTATTTAAAGCAAAAGAAGTAGCTAAATCTACAGAAGAAACAAAACCAATTACCCCACTGTTATCAATAATTACATGTTCTTCGCTAGTACTATTTGCTCCAGGCAAATGAATATCTCCTGCATAACAAGCCAATCCAGTTAATAATGGGTATCTTCCTTGTTGGTTAGGCCAAAGATGCGGGTCATCAATATTTTGATCAAAACCACCTGTTGCTGAGGCATGACCTAAAAATGTCATCATAGCAACTCCATTGCCTATTAAACTTTTTATAGAGTCTGATAACGTAATATGAATAGGTGCTGTAGTGGTTTTTGTAAAGGTAGTTACATCTCCACCAAACAACGTATCCTCAATAATATTTTTATAACTATTTAAATAAGTTTGAAAAGTGTTTTGCTCACCAGAATTTACTCCACCGGCAAAATGAAGTACTTTTTTCATCCATTCTGTTTCTCCATTATTACCCAACAAAGGGTTTTCATGTTGTTGTACTTTATTTAAATACCAACCAATTTCTGTATCGTTTTTTGCTGCTAACCTTCCTGTGGGAATGGCCGTTGAAAACAAACTAGCTCCCAAACCTGCTGTTATCATATTGTCGGAAGCGGGTTCTCCATAAGAAGGCACTAAGCAATTCTGATAATTTAGGGTATTTTTTCTACATTCTTTCGACTTAACAGATTTTCCTAATAAAAACAAATAGTTAGGTTTTGTTGGCCAAGTATTTAATAAATAATCTAAAAAACTTCTTATTGCTAGCGGATGTTTTTCAATGCCATAAGCAAACTGTTGATATATTTCTCCTACAGTAAAAATTGCCGGATTTTGTGGGTTTACATTAAATGCCGGGTTTTGTCTGTAATTAGCATAATCTGTTGCACCACTTAACAAACTCTGATGAGTAATGATTAAAAAAGCTGTGTCAATAGGATTAGCAGCATAATCTGTAAAAAAGCCTGTGCCATTAACTGGACTAAGAGCTGTAACATTTTGCACTTCCCCATCTGATGTTAAATAACATGCTTTATATCCATTAGCATTTGGAATTAAACACTTAAAATAGCCTGAATCTTGCACTACAGTTATTTTCTTGCTGTTTGTCAAATCATAGAAAAGCACATTTCCAGAAGGATTAAAATTGGTAAATCTTAGGTATGATTTGGATTGAAAAATATTGTCTTCAATAAAAAAATTATCAAAAACAGTAGTGTTTTCCATAGTTGGCAAATGCGGATAAAGTAATTTAACATAAGAAACTGCTTGTCTGGCAACCGATGATCCTAAATCATTAATACTTGAAAATGTAACTGAAGTAGTATTTGCACCTAACATATTAGGGGCTAAACTCATCAACACATCAATTTTTTTATACCCTTTAAAAATAGAATCGTATTGCTGACCAGCAACAGCAACTCTAAGATGTTGATTATTTCCTGATATATTGCTAGCATCAGACTGTCCCAATACTACAGCCTCTAACTTCGCATTCGGTCCGGAGGTAAATACCTCTTTAGAAATAATGTTTTTAGTAGTAGATCCTCCTAAATTATAGGGCAAATCGAACCAACCTTCCGTAGAGGCATAGCCAAAAAGCGAAACTCCACTTCCTCCAATATTTATCGTTTCTCCATCATAATAAGGGTTAGAAGTTCCATTTCCTGCAGTATAAAACTCAACATTCTCTTTGGTAAAATAAGCTATTGGTGTATATGCTGAAAAGTTGGTATCCGTTTCTACAGTAATTCTATTATTAGTTGTTGAATTATTCCATGTAAGAAAATAAGAAATGGTATCTGTTGTTAAGCTATAATAAGGATTAGGATGATCTATTGCACTTCCATAAAGTCGCTCATCAAGCCAACCATCATTATGCTGAGCATAAAATTCTATAAAATCATTTTGATTAAAAATGCCATCATTTTCTCCTTCAACATAAATTGGAATTTCTTGCCCTCTGGCAAATAGTTGAAAATTCTGAGGGTTTATACTGCTTAAAGGAATTCCTGCATTAAAAAGGGTTGTAGAATCAATTCTGTAAATACCTGTTTCAGCAATTTTAAACTGAAAGTACTGTTGATTATAGTTAATCCAACTATTATTAAAAGGCTGGGCTTTAAGCGAAAGAAAACTTGCTAAAAAAATAGTTGTACAAACAAGGTAAAATACTATTTTTCTGATGTTTTTCAATGAGAAGTAATGTTTTGTTGTTTTAGTTTAAAGTATTATAAAATTACAAAAAATAACTAACTGAAAATTATCCTATTAGTTAAATCTTTCCGCTGCAACTATTTTTTTATTGATTTCAAACTTTAACGAAAAAACATTAGAATAAAGTCCTTCAGATTGATCACCAATATCTGTGAATGCATAATCTAAACTAATTCCTTTAAACTTAACGCCAATACCAAAATTAGGTTGCCACGAAATTTGGTCCGCCTGATAAATATCTGTTGTCTTTTGGATATTGCCTACACCCAACCTTAAAAAAATCAACTGACTGTAATTGGCTTCAATTCCCGCATGAGGGTCAACACTAAATGGTTTGCCTGTAATCAGCACATTTCTTTTTCCATCTGTTGATAAATCAAAGTTTACTTCTCCAAGTACACCAAATTTGTTACTGATTTTAGCACTTTTTGCTATTCCTAAAATAATTTTTGGAAGCGTAATTTCTATTGAATTATCGGGTATTTCGTTGCCTGTAGCTTCAAAAACATCAATAGTATTTTGGTCTAACGAAAAACTCCACGCATTAAACGTAGAAGTAACATCTCTTGCCATAATGGCAAAAGCCCATTTATTTTTAGTGTGATATTGAGCTCCGGCATCGAAACCAAAACCCCAAGCTTTAGCCATATCTCCTACCTGACGATAAATTATTTTTACATTTGCTCCATAACTTAACCCTTCAATTTTAGACTTTCTTGCGTAAGAAAAAAGAAAAGCATAATCAGCTACAGAAAAAGAAAAAATTCGGTCATAATCAATATTTCCATTGGCATCAATTAACTGCGTAGTGTTGGGAATATCATCCACGCCAAAACGAATTACAGAAAACCCAAAAGCACTTGAGCTATCAATTTTTGTAGCAAAAGCACCGTAATCGTACTTCGCTATTCCTGCAAAATATTCTGCATGCATTAAATCTACCTGAAAATCACCTGTAAGTTGAGTTAATCCTGCCGGATTCCAATAACCTGAAGTAACTCCATTTACTGATGCCACTTGTGAATTAGACATTCCTAAAGCTCTTGCACCAACACCAATAGCTAAAAATTCATTACTATATTTTGGTGCAGAAGTTTGCGAAAAACCTTCAAAAGTAAGTAATAGTAACACTAATATAAGGAGTCTGTTTACCAAAAAAATAATTTTTTAAAGGATAAAATTAGTAATTTGTAAGCAATTAACATGATTTCTGTTTTTTTATTGTTTTGTGTTCATTTCTGTTTAAAACAATTAAATTGCCTTTCTATTATTTTTAGCGTTATTATTAGTTATTTTTGAAGCCAAAATCAAAATTTGATATGAAACGACCATGATTAAAAATTTTCTCACACAAGGGAATGATTATTTCGGGAGTTACATCTGACCGATTTAATAAAATAAAAATATAAACAGATGAAAAAACATATCCCAAACTTGATAACCACAGGCAACTTATTATGCGGCTGCTTAGCAATTGTCAATGCTTTTGAAGGCGATTTAGCAATGTCGTGTTATTTATTGATTATTGCCTCTGCTTTAGATTTTCTTGATGGCTTTGCTGCAAGAATGCTGAATGTTTCTGGTGGTATTGGTAAAGACTTAGACTCTCTTTCGGATATGATTTCTTTTGGGTTAGCTCCCGGTTTAATATTATATCAATATGTGAAAATTCTTCACCAAAATCAACCCTTGGAATTACTTACACAATATCCTTGGTTAATGTATATTGCTTTTATCATACCTGTTTTTTCATCGTTCAGATTGGCAAAATTTAACAACGATACAAGGCAATCTACTACTTTTTACGGATTGCCAACTCCGGCTAATGCTAACTTTTTTATCTTCTGCATATTGCTTTATCTTTTTCCTGATTTACCAATGATAGTAGATGTTTCGGGCATTGTACAACCTATTGTTTCTAACCCTTTAATTATGCTTGGATTTGGAGTTATATTTTCATTTTTATTAGTAGCTGAAATACCTATGTTTGCTCTAAAGTTTAAGTCTATAAAATGGGCTGACAACAAATTGCCTTTTTCTTTTGTATTACTTTGGTTGGGATTATTAATTTTTACCAACATAACCGCCATGCCAATAATTGTAGTTATATATGTTGTTTGGTCGATTATTGCTCATTATTTTTTAAGTCCTAACAAGCAAGTTACCAACTAATGTTATCTGTTTTCTCTGATGAATATTTTATGAAGGAAGCCTTTAAGGAAGCTCAAAAAGCTTTTAATGAAGATGAAATTCCTGTTGGGGCAGTAATTGTTTGCGACAATAAAATTATTGCCCGAGCTCATAATATGACAGAAAGATTAAACGATGTAACTGCTCATGCAGAAATGTTGGCTTTTACTTCTGCAACCGATTTTTTAGGTGGTAAATATTTGAATGAATGTACACTTTATGTAACATTAGAACCATGTGTAATGTGTGCCGGAGCAAGCTATTGGACACAACTTAAAAAAATAGTTTTTGCTGCAAGTGATGAAAAAAGAGGTTTTGAACGAATTTCTCCTTCACTTTTACATCCTAAAACACAAGTGATAAAAGGTATTTTAGAAAATGAATCCGCTCAATTAATTCAAACTTTTTTTCAGAAGAAGAGGAATTAAGCTTTACTGTTATACTATCTTATATAAATTATGCTTTTATAAAAAGCAAAGGGTATAGAGGGTGGAGGTTAAACCTCCATACCCTAATTGCTTTTTTGCTTAACTAAAACCCATTTAAGTCAGTAGGTTTAATAACACCGAACCATTTAAGTGTTCTTTCTCCTATATTGGGTACATCTACATGTATTAAATATACCCCTCCTGCTACCGGCACATCTGCAAAGTTCTTCAAATCCCAATCTAAACTTGTTTTCGGGTCAGCTTTGTTGAATCTTCTCATTAATGTTCCGTTTACATTATAAATAGATATCGTACATTCTTCCGGTAAATTAATTATCTTTATTCTATTATCTAACTTACCTGTTTCATAGGCTGAATTAGCATAGTAAGGGTTAGGCACTACATTTATCATCGACAATACACTATCTTTTAGTAAGTCTGCATTGCCTTTTATTGTTTCTAATCCTGTCATATCAAAACCATACATTGGTAAGCCATTGTTGGTTGTTGAGGCTGTGGCAAAACTGGTGTATCTTCTCGATACTCGCAAACTTACTTTTGCTGTTGTTGATAATAACGCTTGTCCTTCTGCTAACATCGGTATTCCTGCCCACACACAACTGCTAAAGGCTAACATTCTACTTAAGTCTGGTCCATTTCTCATTATATTGGACAAAGCTGCACAGCCATCGTAGGTTGGCAAACTATTTACCGGTGCTGCTACTGAGCCTCCTCTAAATACATATACGTAATGTTTCCCTCCCATTCTTACTTCATTGTTTACTCCTGCATAGGCATTTGATGTTGGATTCCATAACATATCTCTTCCGTTTTCTCCGGCTAACCAACTGTCTTCTGCAAAGGCTATGTTTAAACGTTCTCCTGTTTCTACGTTTATGGCATACCCCGGAAACCAACCCATTCCTGTTCCTGTTCCGTCTGGATTACCATTTTTATCTACACTTGCTGAACTTCTTAAATGTAAATGTTTTACGCCTCCTTGAGCTAATCCTGTTTGTGCTTGGGCTTCTAATACCATTGCTCTACTCCACTTACTCTTATCTGCTGTAAATACGATATCTACTGATGGTACATTGGTTAAACTTGATCGTTTTATTGAATTCCCACTCAATAGTCCTAATCCTACGGCATCAAATTGGGTATTGGCATCTGATATATATGATACTAATCTATATGGCGACCACAATCCTCCTGCAAATCCTTCAAAGTCTTGATTCGGATCTACAAAGCCGGTTGGGTTAGTTACATCTTGTGGTACTAATGAATAATCATCATATGGGTCTGATCCACTTGGTGCAAATAAGTCTGTTCCTGATCGTATCCAATTGGCATCAGTTTGTCCTTCAGCATCTCTAAAACCAGTTAACCATGATTTGCTCGCGTCTTCATAAGCTATACTAGAGATTAATGCTCCATTACCTAATTCGGCTTCTTCTCCTGCATTCTTCGCTTGTACTATGCTTATAGATATTCCATGTTTTACTATTACTTGTTCATTTTCCATTGCTATGGTTTGGTCTGAATTTATTATATCTCCATTGGGGGCATATAATGTCCATCTAGCGTCTGTTAAGTTACCTGGTGTTGTTGTGTCGCTAAATTGTACTCTGTATGCTCCTGCTTGTACATTTAACGGATCTACTACTTTTACATTGATTGGTCCAAAGCCTTTTTCATATACTAGGAAGTCATCAAAATTATTGGCTACTATTCTTGCTTCTGTTGAGGCTGTTAAATATATACTATTCCCTCCATTGCCTTGTCCTTCTATTCTTGTTACTTGTGGCTGGTCTCCATATACCGAATTAGCATAGGTCCCTCCTGCTTCTGGTGCCGGATTGTGTGGTATCGCTGCAAAGGATGTTATTCCTGCTCCGCTTCCTGTTTTTCTACTGGCTATATAGGGCTTCTTTTGTCCGTCTAAGCTTAATGGATTGTTTGGATCGTAATCTTTAAAACTGTTATACCCATAGGCTATCGCTATATAGTAGTAGGTTTTATGATTTACTAGTCTGTTATCTCCTGATGCGAATAAATCTGTTGTTAATCTAAAGGAGTGCTTGATTCCTTGATCTCCTCCGTTTACCATCTCTTGTGGTATGTTCGCATTAATTCCTTCATCGTAGGTGAAGTTTACTAATTGGGTTATCCCATCTTTTATATCTACTTGAGCGGCTAATCTCGATACTTCCGGATTATATAATTCTTCTACGCCTATAGAGGCATTGCTTACTTGGAAGATTTGATACCCTTGAAAATCATAATATCTTAAGGTATCTTTATCATCGTCTGTTCCTTGATATACTCCATCCATTGTGTCTGGTATCGCTATAAATGGATCTATCAAATAATATCCTTCATTATAGTTGTTGGATGTTGGTTTGTTGCTTAAATATAATATCAACTCTCTGTCTAATTCTTGGAACGTTAAGTCTGGTGCATCGGGCCCTTCGGCTATCTTAAAACAATTGTCAAATAAGGCTTGGGCTTTATCGTCTGCTGTTTTTAAATTCTGTATAGAGGCTAAGTTATTCCCTGTAGCTGCTCTCGCCCATACTACTCCTACTGTTAAATCGTTTACTGCTCCCGGCTCTAAGGTAAATGGTCCTGCTGATTGTAAAAACCTTCTGTCAAATGCTGTATTTGGTGTCCCTCCGGCTTGTGCATTAAATTCACTCCATGGTACTGGTGTTGGGGTTACTCCTAAAGTACTCCAATTTACTGGATCTGATTCTCCCGGAAATAATAAGTCTGCTAGTATCGTTCCTCCTGATGAAGGGTGTCCATTACCTCCCCATACCATAGGTGATCCATCTCTCCATATCCCTTTTAAATAGTTATAATGTTGTAATGCATTTACTGGATCTCCGTCTCCTGGAAATTGCCCGGATCCTCTGTTATAATAAATAAATTTACGCATCCCATATCTTTCGTTATCTACTACTCCATCTCCATAGCCTAATCCTAAACCTCCATAAGGTATACCTAATGAGTCTATTGCATTTTGCACTACTAGTGTTAATGGATTGTCTATCCCATCATTGTCCATGTATGGTCCTTCAAAAAAATCTACCCCTATCGCTGGTGGTGTGGCTCCATATCCTAAGGAGGATTGATTATCTTCATCAATGGCATCTCCATTATAAGAGTACCCTAATCCTCTTTGAGCATCACAGCCTACATAATCGTCTTCGGCATTCCCTAAGTCTGAATCTACCCATTGTCCAAAAAATGTTTCTGTTAATGTAAAGGTTGACCTGTTTATCATCTCGTAGTTATAAAAGGTCATGTTGTTTACTTCATCATTGGTGGCAAATGCAAAGGCTTGCCCTCTTATTTCCATTCCTATAGATGGACCTCCTGATTCAGAGTGTACGTTGCCTTTATCGTTAAACACAAACCATATGGTTGTATCTCCAAATAGTCTGATGTCTCTTGTTGTTCTACAGTCTATATCGCCTATTAAGTCATATTTTGGATAGTCTCCTTGGGTCGGATCATAAAAATCATCGCCATCTTTATCATAAAAGGGGGCTAAGTGCCAATCTTCTCCTGGTCCCCCATGTGCCGGCCAATTTAATATGGCTTCTGGTATTTGATATCCCGGAAAGTTATCTATTTGGGTGGTAGTTCCGTTTATGATATCGTCTTGTCCTGCTTGATACCATGCTACAAATAAGTCTATCATTGATCTGGATACTCCAAAAAATTCATCAAATTTTGAACAGGTAGCTGCATCTATATCTGCATTGGCTAACTTTAATGGTCCCGGCCAAAAATCGTTCCCGTCTGCTCTAAAGGTTACTGCTGCTAATTTTAACTGCCCGTTTACGTCTCTTCCGCCCATCCATAACGAACCG
Source organism: Vicingaceae bacterium (assembly GCA_036567945.1). GTDB lineage: Bacteria > Bacteroidota > Bacteroidia > Flavobacteriales_E > Vicingaceae > BRH-c54. Next base: position 3,364 of record DATCTM010000105.1, on the reverse strand, counting down.
GCAAATATAGAGGTATACCTAGGGTCGTCTCCTGTCTTTTGCTTGGGTACGTTATATGCTGCTATACCGTTAGGTCTATCCATCCACATGCTCCCCCCTGTTCCTTCTACTCTAGCTCTTATATTGTTTAACTCCAAGGTCGCTATCGCTGTAGCTGGTGCACAGCCTGCTGAACTTACCTGCCCATTACCGCCCCCCTTATTACCGCCTCCACCTGATACAGGTACATTGCGGGCGGTTAACGAAATTATTCCAAAACCTAAAATCATCAAACACAATAATATTATGTATTTAATAATTTCTAACTTTTTAGAAGTTTTTAATAGCTCAGAAATATTTTTCTTTGGGGTATTTCTGATAGTGTTTGAGAGATTAGATGCTGTTTTCATAACAAAAGTTTTTTGTTTCGCAATGTAATATTACGTATGGCTCACTAATTTTACTATCAGAAATATAAGTTGTGTCGGTTTTAATATATAAACGGTAGGTTCTGGTTTATAAACGGTAATTAATATATTTTTGATTTACATATAACTTTAATTTGATTTAAATTGACGCGTTTTTTAGTCTTACTTTTGTTAAAAATTTAGCCATTCATTATTATGAACAACATTTATTGCACAAATCTAACATCATATAAAAGATTTAAAACCAAAGAAGTAATGGTCGGAAATATTGGAATTGGAGGTAACAATCCTATTCGTATTCAATCTATGACTACTACAGACACTATGAATACTGAAGCTACTGTTGCTCAAGCCATCAGAATGATAAATGCAGGATGCGAAATTGTTAGAATTACTGCTCCAAGCAAAAAAGAAGCTGAGAATTTAGCCAACATTAAAGCAGAACTTAAAAAAAGAGGGTATAACACCCCATTGGTTGCCGATATACATTTTACACCTAATGCTGCTGAAATTGCTGCTAAAATAGTAGAAAAAGTTAGGATAAACCCCGGAAATTATGCTGACAAAAAGAAATTTGAAACATTAGATTATACTGATGAATCTTACAACGAAGAATTAGAACGTATCAGAAAAAGTTTTGAACCTTTGGTGAAAATATGCAAAGAACACGGTACTGCCATGAGAATTGGTACCAACCACGGTTCTTTATCCGACAGAATATTAAGTAGATATGGCGATACTCCGCTTGGAATGGTAGAATCTGCCATGGAGTTTTTACGAATTTGTAGAGATATAGATTATCACAGCATTGTGCTTTCTATGAAAGCCAGCAACACGTTGGTTGTGGTTCAGGCTTACAGATTATTGGTTAGTAAAATGATGGAAGAAGGCATGAATTATCCTCTACATTTGGGAGTTACCGAAGCTGGTGATGGTGAGGATGGTAGAATTAAATCTGCTGTGGGCATAGGAACACTTTTAGAAGATGGTTTAGGAGATACCATTCGCGTTTCACTTACTGAAGAACCTGAATTTGAAATTCCTGTTGCTAAAACACTGGTAGAAAGGTACAGCAATAGAACTATAGAAACATCCATAGCTCCCATAAATAAATATGCCATTAATCCTTTTGAGTACAATAAAAGAAAAACCAATGAAGTATTAACTATTGGTGGCTCTAATGTACCTAGAATAATGGCTGATTTTAGTCTAAAAAATAACATAAAGCCAGCTTCACTATTTGCTTTAGGATACAATTACTCTGTTCCTTTAGATAAATGGAATATTGGTGAAATGGCTTGCGATTATATTTTTCTTGGCAACAAAACAATTAACTTTGAAGTACCTGGAACACTAGGATTAGTTTACCTTCATAAAACTTGGTTAACTCAAAAAGATAAATTCAACGCATTTCCTTTTATAGATTCAAAAGAATACCTCAACAATGTTGAAACTCATGCAAAACTGAACTTTGTTTATGCAACCCTTGACCAACTTAGTAGTGCTTTTATCGATAAAATAAAGAATGACAAAACTGCTGTATTAGTAATAGATACTTATCATCCTCATGGTATGGCTGAGCAACGAAAATTATTTAATGAATTAATCTTAAACAATTGTGATGTGCCCGTAATTATCGGAAGAGCTTATGGCAATTTAACTGATGAACAAATTCAACTTTACACTTCTACCGATATGGGAGCTTTACTGGTGGATGGTTTAGGCGATGGCATTTTTATAGCTGCCGAAAATTGTGGTAGCGACAGTTTGCTCAACAGCCTTGCTTTTGGTATTTTACAAGCTACACGAACAAGAATTTCAAAAACAGAATATATTTCTTGCCCAAGTTGCGGAAGAACACTTTTTGACTTGCAAGAAACAACTGCTAAAATCAGAAAAGTGACTTCTCACCTTAAAGGCGTTAAAATTGGAATTATGGGTTGTATTGTTAATGGTCCTGGAGAAATGGCCGATGCAGATTATGGCTATGTTGGTACGGGAGTAGGAAAAATAACGTTATATAAAGAAAAAAATGTGGTAAAAAGAAATGTTCCTGAAAAAGAAGCTGTTGAAGAACTTATTGAGCTTATAAAATCGCATGGCGACTGGATAGAACCTCAGTAATTTAACATGACAAATAACACCTTTTAATCTTTTTGTATTTACTTATTTTGTACAACAAAAAATAAATTACAATGCCTGATGATTCCTTAAAAGCTGAACTAAAAAATTATTTATTCATAATTATCGGTGCCATCTTCCTAGCTACCGGAATGGTTGGATTTCTTATTCCTAATAAAATTGCAACCGGTGGCATTGCCGGACTTTCCACTATTCTTCACCATTTATTTGAATTACCTACGGGAATAATTTTAATGCTAGTCAATATTCCGCTTTTGTTGCTTAGTTTAAATTATTTAGGGAAAAAGTTTGCCATTAGAACCATCATTACCATTGTAATAACAGCACTTTTTATTGATTTACTTGGTGAAATATATGCTATTGCTGCGTTTAGTGATAACACCTTATTATCGTCACTTTATGGAGGAGTTTTTGTTGGCATTGGTTTAGGATTAATTTTTAAAGGAGAATCTTCTGCCGGAGCAGGAACTATTATTGCCAAAATTTTAAATGAAAAAGCCAATATTAAAACCGGAGATGCTATTCTCATCCTCGATGCTCTTGTAGTTGTAGCTGCCGGGGTAGTTTTTAAAGATATTGAATTGGCATTGTGGAGTTTAATAAGCATTTATGTAAGTGCTAAATTGATTAACTTATTACTTACCGGAAGCAAACATCAAAAAATTGTACATATTGCATTAGATCATCCGGAAAAATTACAGCAAAGAATTACTGAAGAGCTTGGTATAACTGGAACATTAATGCAAGGCAACGACTTATACAACTCCAATCATAAAAACATTATTTTTATCGTGGTTGATAACAGCAAAATTAAT
>DATCTM010000104.1:0-6772 GCA_036567945.1 Vicingaceae bacterium | reverse complement strand
CATTGGTCGATATTCGTATTCTTGTTTTCCAACAGCATACCTCGATTTAAAAATTTGAGGAATAGCTTTAATTCCATGAGAAACTAGTATATTATCGACCACCATATCATCATCTAAAGCATATTCATTATTAATGCTATTGCCATAAATTAAAAAGCATATTACTGTTATTAACAGATAAACTTTTTTATTGGTAATTTTTGAAAGGGTTAATTTCATTTTATAGGTAAATGAAGCGTAAATATACATATAAAATGGAGTTATTTATCTAATTTTAAACACTGAAATAGTTGTTAAAAGATAAATAGGCAAGTTAATATGTTAGCAGAAAAATTAGACAACATTCCTTTCTTTTTTATTATTGGTCGCCCACGCTCAGGAACTACCATGCTTAGTACTATACTTGATGCTAATAAACAAACGGCTATGCCAATTGAAAGCAAAGTGATTATTTTTATGTATTTTAAATTCCGAAATGTAACACTATGGGATGAAAAATTACTTTTAAAATTTTATAACAATCTTTTTCAACTATCAACAATAAAAACATGGATAATTAATAAAGAACAATTAAAAAAAGAAATACTCCAACTTGGTGAAGATGCTACTTTTCAACGATTAATTAAGTTGATTTATCTTAATTATATTTCTTTTTTTGATAAAGAACATATTACAATTATAGGAGATAAAAACCCAGGATATTCTTATGTGATAAGCCACTTAGAAATATTATTAAAACTCTTTCCTGATGCGAAAATAATTCATCTTACTAGAGATTATAGAGATCATTATTTATCAATGAATAAAGTCGATTTTGAAGGCACTCATCTTTCTTTAGTTTGTTATAGATGGCAATTTTCTTTTAAACAAGTTAGAAAATTAATGAAAGACCAACCTGGACAGTACTATTCTTTACGTTATGAGGAGTTGGTTCAACAACCCGAAAAACAAGTAAAAGCTATATGCAGTTTTTTAGGAATAACCTATCATGCATCCATGTTAGAGTATTACAAAATAAAAGACAAAGTATTGAGTGTTTATCCAGAAGAATTAGTAATGAAATACCATAGTAGTTTGTTTCTGCCCATAAGTGCTGATTTTGTAGATAAATGGAAAGAAAAACTAACTCCAAAACAAATTGAAATGGCTGATGCTATAGTTGGTAAGGCTGCTGATGAAGCAGGTTATAAAAGAAGTTACTTTACTAGTAAATGGAAATTCTTTTGGTACTTACTACCAGATATGGCATATTCACAATTATGGTTGTTTTATAAAAAGTGGTACGATATAATTTTTAATCCAAATGAGAATAAAAAACGAGCAGGAACGATGTCTAAGTTATACTTTTCTATTTTTAAACAATAATTTGATATTCAAAAAAGGTATGCTCATTCTCAGTTGTTATAAATGTGGGGATATTAAACTTTGTAATTAGTTCTTGTACTTTATTTATAAATCTAATATCCGTATTTTTAGCAATAACCTTTAATGTCTTTTGTTCTTGACTTTTAGTGAGGGAGATAATCATTTTTCTTGTTTTTTCCATATAGTTAGTTCTGTCTAACTCCATGAATATAACACCATTTTTTTCAGAAATAGTTTTAAATCCAATTTGTTTATTATAAACAATTCCTTCTTTATTGTTTGCAAGTACTTTTATGGTGGTTTTGTTCCAAGAAAATATTTCAAAACCTAATTCTATTAAAGTTAAGGTGGCAAGAGCTGGAACAATAGTTTTTAAATAGTTGTCTTCCCAGATAAACAAACCCGCTTCAGATGTTAAGTTTTTCCAGTCTAAGTTTTTGTCATTAATTAATCCAATGTGTTGTTGCTTATAAATGATTAAATAATAAAAATTATTAAAATTATTGATGCTTTCGAACCATTGAAGTTGCTGTTCAGGGGAAATATAACTTCTATGTATCATTTTTGATGCTATATTTTCTGAATTTCTTTTGGTGCGAATTAACTCAATATCATCTATAGTAATTTTTTTGAGTTGAATACCGTATTTTTCAACTATCATTTACTAATCTTTTGTTTAATGAAAAAGGTAGGTTTTTTATTCTGAACTTGATAAAGTTTGTAAATATACTGTCCTAAAATACCTAGCGAAAACAAAATAATACTGGCAGAAAACAATACAGCTACTATAATGGATGTATAACCTAAAGGCACATCCCTAAAGATTTTTTTATAAATATAAAAAGTTCCTAAAGCAAAAGATATTAAGGAAGAAATTAATCCTAAATAAGTTATTAGTTTTAAAGGTAATGCAGTGTAGTTTGTAGTAATATTAAATGACATTTTAAATAAACTAAATATGGAATATCTTGAGTTTGTATTTTTTTCATGCTCTACCATTACAAAAGAAATGTTATCGGTGTACCAAAGTAACAGTTCATCAATGTAAATAAAACTCTGGCTGTGTTCAAGAATTTTTTCAGCAATAGATTTTGTGAATAACCTAAAAGAAGAACCATTTCCGGGTGAATTTAAAAATAGTTTTGCCATTTTTTTTATTAAACCGCTTCCCACATTTCTTACAGCATTATGCTTTTTATTTTTGTAAACACCATAAACAACATCAGCGTTTGTATTTTTAAACTCATCAATTAGTTTTAATATTTCCTTAGGGTTAACTTGTAAATCATCGTCAATTGTAATGATAACTTCTCCAAGAGCATTTTTTATTCCACAAAGAGTAGCATTATGTTGTCCGTAGTTTCTAGATAGCCTTATAATACTTATTTTACAGTTGAGTTGATGATAAACTTTTTCAATATTCTTCCAAGTTGAAAGATTACCTCCATCATTTACAATTATAATTTCAAAAGTTGCATTGATAGAATTAAAAACAGTTACAATTTCTGAACATAATTGGTTAATAGCATCTCCACTATTAAAAGCGGGAATTACAATAGAGTAGCTTATGTTGTTTTGTTTTTCCATTTTAATGATTTAGCCCAGTATTAAAATTTCCAACTTGTAAAATTTGTCCAGTAATAGAATTATTTTTATCACTCACTAAAAAATGAATGAGTTCATTAACCTCTTTTTTATCAATATTGCCAAAAGGATGTTTTTTTTCAAATTCTTTTATTTTTTCTTCTGTTGTAAAATTAGTGATTGAATCTGTCATCTCTCCTTTTACAAAGGTAGGAGCTACTGCATTGACTTTTATTTTTTTTGATGCTAATTCTATCGCTAAGGTTTTCACAAATCCTTCTAACGCCATTTTAGAACTTACATAAAGTGCTCCTCCAAAATAAGGAAAGTGAGCAGCTACAGAACTCATAAAAATCAATGAAGCATTATTTTTTATTTTATTATTCTTCAATAATGTAGAAACAGAAACAAAAGCACCATAAAAATTAGTATTAAAAACGGTGTCGTAATGTCGTTTTTTAGCTAATTTAATAGTGGTATGGCTAGTAACTCCTGCAAAATATATAACTCCATCAAGTTCGGGTAAGTCATCAAAACAGGAGTTATCAAACTGATCAAAGTCTATTTTAATTATATTAGAATGGTTTTCTAATTTTAATGTGTTTCTTGCTGCTAAACAAAATTCATATATATTAGCGTAAGTTGTTATAAAATCTTTAGCGATTTCCGATGTAGCTCCTATGATTAAAATTTTTTTCATAAACTAATCTATTTCGATTATTGGTAAACAAACTACATTGTTAAAATTAATGATAGCAGATCCCCAAGACAAACCAACTCCAAAACCTGATAGTAAAAGTTTTTTATTTTGATTCGAAAGACTTTCTGATAAACCTGCTAATATAGTAATAGGAATGGAGGCAGAGCTTGTATTTCCATAGTTTTCTATAGAGTAGGGAACTTTTTCAATCGGTAATTTCAACTTTTTTCTGATGCTTTCATTAATTAATTTATTGGCTTGATGAAATACAAAAAAATCTATTTCCTCTTTAGATATTCCTGAGAAACTTAAGGTCTCATTAATATTTGGAGCAATTTCTTTTAAGGAAAAATTAAACACATCTACTCCATTAAGTTCTAGTTGAATATTATTTCTCTCAATTCCCTCACTAATTTTTTTTGATTTTAAAGAGTCTTCTGAAATGTAATTCCTTGCTCCACCATCTCTTATTATAATAGCTTCATAACCTTTTCCGTCTGTTTGTAGGTTGTAAAAAGAATTGTCAGCATTAGTGTTAAATTCAACTGCAGTACAAGTTCCGGCATCGCCAAAAAGAGGGTAAGTACTTTTATCTTTAGGAGATGTATGAAGGGTTGAAACATCTCCAACCAACAGTAATCCTTTTTTTAATTGACTATTTAACATGGAAGAGATTACAGAGAGACCATAAACATAACCAGAACACCCCATATTTAAATCAAAAGCAATACATGATTTTGATAATTTTAATTTATGTTGCAGAATACAAGCAGAGGATGGGATAACATAATCTCTAGATTGAGATACAAAGATTAAAATATCAATATCTTCTCTTTTCCAATTGATTTTTTCGAGTAAATTATTGGTTGCTCTTTCGCACAAATCGGAAGTAGTTGTTCCATAATTGGCTACATGTCTTTTTACTACTCCGGTAGTTTTAATAAACATTTCTCGCTCTTTTGCAGATATCCAATTATAGTTCATATTATTATAAACATGAGATGGGACAGCAGCAGCAATGCCTTTAATTTTAATATTTTCAACTGAAAATTTAGCCATTATTAGTTTTTGATAGAACCAAATTAAATAAATCATGAATAGTTTGGGTTTCTTTCAAATCATCTCCTTTAAGTAACACATCATATTCAGAATCAATTAATGCAATAATAATCAGAGCGTGCATAGAACTCCAGTCTTTAATTTCTCTATAATTTGTTTGAGGTGTTAGTGTTCCTTTTTCAAGTTCCTCAAACTCATTCTCTATTTTTTGTGTAAATGTATTAATATCTATCATTTTTTTATGTTTTTAAAATGGTTCCACCCCAAGAATATCCAATACCAAAACCACCGATTAACAAATGTTGATTTTGAATAGTTTTTTTATTATCAATCATATCTTTAAGTGCAATTGGTATTGTTGCTGAAACTGTATTACCAATATTTTCAAGATTCATGAAAAACTTCTCTTTAGGTATTTTTAATCTTTTTCTTATAAACTCTAGCATTTGTCCATTTGCCTGATGCAGTACATAAAAGTCTATATTATTTGAATCATTATTATTTTTTTCTAACACCTGATTGATTAAAACGGGTACTTTTCGTAAAGCAAATAAAAATATTTGAGGGCTGTTCATAAACATTCTTCCTCTTCTTAATCCTCCGGGAATATTTTTGTGTTGTTCAAGCCATTCAATGTCAGCAGCATTTTTTGTAGCCGATCTATCCACAAAAAGATTTTTTTCTCCTTTGCCATCTGTTCCAAAAATAAAATCTCCAATTTCCCAATTTAAAAAATCTTTGTTTTTCTTATTAGAAATTAATGTTGATGCTCCCGCATCACTAAAGATGGCTCTTAAATCTATATCTTCAGGGTGAACTACTTTTGAAGGAGTATCAGCTGTGATTAGTAAAACATTATTACACTGACCAGAAGTAATTAATGCTTTTGCTAAACTTAGCCCATAAATATATCCTGTACACCCATGAAGCACATCTATGGCTCCACAATTTTGTGATAAACCTAAGTCGCTCTGCATAATACATGCAGTTGTAGGACCTTTATAATCTAATGCATCTGAAACAAAAATTATATAATCAATTATCGACTTATCAATTTTCCATTCTTCAAAAAGTTTAAGTGCAGATTTATTACCAATATCTTTTGCTGTTTCTTCTATTTCAGTTGTATATCTTTTTGCAATGCCACACTGTTTTAAAATATCTTGTTCAGAAACATCTACTCTTTTATCTAGAGGACAGAATTTCATATAATCATTAATAATGTCTTTATTAGATAAAGATTTTTTCGGTAAATGATAACTTATGGCATTAATATATATCAAAATATTTTTTTGTTTTAAAAGTACTACTCTTTTTATATATTAAAGAATTTTAGCAAACAAAAAAGAGGAACAAATGCTCCTCTTTTTTAGACTATTTATTATAATTTATTTCAATAAAGTAAGTGTTCCTTTTTGGAAATATTCTTTACCATCTATACCTTCAGCTCTGATGATGAAATAATAAGTTCCATTTGCAGCATCTGAACCAGAAAGGGTTTTTCCATCCCACATACCGTTTATATTGTCCCAAGCAAACATTTTTTGTCCCCACCTGTTGTAAATTTCTCCTTCAACGTGTTTTAGGTTTACACCATCAACTCTAAAAAAGTCATTATTTCCATCACCATTAGGAGTGAAAATGGTTGGTATTAATATACTTGATTCATCAAATACTTCTATAATTACAGTAGCTGTATCCCAACATAAGCCATCAGTTACAATTAAAGTTGCAGTAAATGAACCCGGATTTGTATAAGTATGGGTTGGCTCAAAGATGGTGTCTGTAGAACCGTTTCCAAAGTCCCAGAAATAATTAGTAGCACCAGTACTTCCATTTCCAAAGAATACATCTAATGGAGATGAACCTATTACAGGTGTAGCATTAATTATGGCAGCTACAAAATTTACAGTTATAGTTACAGAGTCTATTTCACTAGAACAAGAACCAACATTATTAGCATATATGGTAAAACTACCTCCACTTGTTGGAACATAAGTAAGAGGGTTTCCTGTTCCAATAATTATAGTGCCAGCTGCATCAGCATACCATGTTACAGTTCCT
>DATCTM010000103.1:0-2599 GCA_036567945.1 Vicingaceae bacterium | reverse complement strand
AAAAATAACAGAAAACAAGCATCAGCAAACAAGTATTTTAATAGAGTTAAGAAATATTTTCTTTCTACTGCTAAGCATTATTTTTATAGAAGTGATATTGTTGTATTTTTTCGGAGATTTTTTATTTGGGTTAATTTTCGGAGCAGAGTATGTGTTGTCAAGTACATTTTCTAAAATTCTAATTGTAAGTTTTTCCTTAAATTTTATTAGTTCCACTTTTTCTTCAATATTTATAACATTTGATAAAATAAGACTCAATGGTATTTGGCAAGTAGCTTATTTTCTTAGTATTTGTTCATTGTTGCTGTTTAAAGATATTTCTATCGAATCATTTTTAAAAATTTATGTAACCATTGAAGCCATATTATTATCTGTAAACATTATATTCATATTTTTTATTGTGAAAAAATACGAAACGGAGATTAAAGAAATAAAAGCATAATGTCAACTATTAAGTTAATCATATCAAAAGAGTTTTTAAGGCTAAGTGTTTTGCTTACCATTATCTATTTCTTTTTAGAAGGGTATTATCATTTCTTTATTTCAGATAATTTTGAGTATTTAGGGTATTATCCTGATTTTAGTATCATTAATTATATTATTACTAAGCTGGTTTACATTTGGTTATTGTCCTTATCTTGGAAGGTTTATCAGCGAAGCAAGTTTTTGTATAGTATTTATTTATTGTTAATGTTTTTCTTTTATATCCCTAATGCTGTCATATTTGCTTTTAGTAATATGCACATAGGTGCTTTTGTTTCTAATGTGTTTTTTGTAAGCTTTTTTAGTTTATCGAGTGTAATTAAATTTAGGCTTCCAACCATTAATCTTCCTGAAAAGATAAACAACTATATAATTCTTGCGCTCTCATTATTAGCTATTGTTCCAATAATAATAACGTTTAGGAATGATGTTCATTTAAAAACATTATTGCTTCAGGACATTTATGAAGTAAGAGAGGTTTTCTCGGAAAAATTGACTGGTTATTTAGGGTATTTGTATAACATTTTGGTTAAAACTCTTTTGCCAATAGCATTAGTTTATTTTTTAATAAAAAGAAAAGTATTTTTTGTAGGAATAATATTTTTAGCATTAATGTATCTGTATTTAATTTCAGGGAATAAAATTGTATATTTTACATCTATATTATTGCTTTTCTTCTACTATTTAGGATATAGTTACACTTCTAAAATGAGTAATTTTTTTATAATGATAATCGGGTTGTTAATTATTGCTCCTTTTGTAGATGCTTTTTTGTTTTCACAACCTATCCTTCAAGGAGTTTTTATTAATAGATTTTTATTTATACCGGCTTTATTAACACAATGGTATTTTGAGTTTTTTGATGGAAACCCATATTATTTTGCGGAGAGCCATTTTTTTAATCAATTTGTAGAACAACCTTATGATTTGCCCATAGGATTTTTATTAGCTAAAATACACTGGCATGAACCTACAGTATATGTGAATAACGGTATAGTTTCAGATGGATTTATGAATTTAGGCTATTTAGGAGTAGTGTTGTTTTCAGTAATTTTTACGTTACTTTTTTCTTTGTTTAATAGTTTTAAATTGCACATTGGTTATTTTGGATTGTTCTTTAGCTATGTTTACATATTTTTAAGTGCACCGTTTTTAAGTGTTTTTATTACGGGAGGGGTGATGATATTCATTATAAAAGCGATACTTTTGTTGACTAATAAAAATAAAAATTTAGAATGAAGATAGTAATACTTACCACATGGTTTTCTGAAAAAATGGGGTACATTGAAAATTGTTTGCCAAAAGCAATGGCAAAACTAGGACATGAAGTTCATGTTGTGAGCTCAACAGCTCAAGTATATTATGATATTCCTGAATATTCTAAGGTTTATGAACCCTTTTTAGGAAAAAATATTCAGGAAGTTGGACAAAGACAAATAGATGGATACACATTACATAGAATACCATTTAGAGTAGTAAGTGGTAAATTATTTTATAAAGGATTGTCGAAAAAACTAAAAGAATTAAATCCGGATGTTGTTCAGGTTTTTGACCCTTTTTCTTTTCCTACATTACAAGCTGCATACTATAAATTATTGTTTGGTTATAAACTTTTTACAGCTAATCATACTGTGGCTTCTGTGTTTCCACTTTATGTTAAAGGCCAGGATACATTTCTTCATAAATTTCTTTTTTATATAACGAGAACTATTCCGGGTAAGATGATAAGTTGGGTTACCTCTAAATGTTATCCAGCAACTATAGATGCATTAGATATTGCAGTAAAATATTATGGGATTCCAAAAAGCAAGACGAAGTTAGCTTCATTAGGAGTTGATACTGATTTCTTTTGTCCTCAAATAAGTGAAGATAGCAAAAAGTTTAGAGCTGAGAAAAGAAAAGAAATAGGTGTTCCTGAAGAAGAAATATTATGTATATACACGGGAAGATTTACTGAAGGGAAGAACCCCCTATGTTTAGCAAAAGCAATTGAATCACTAGTAGAAAAAGGAGAGCCATACAAAGCATTGTTTATGGGGAACGGACCACAATTAGAAGAAATAGCAAAAATGAAAGGTTGTATAGTACATAAGTTTGAACCATACCATACGCTACC
>DATCTM010000102.1:0-45885 GCA_036567945.1 Vicingaceae bacterium | reverse complement strand
TCACTAGAACAAGAACCAACATTATTAGCATATATGGTAAAACTACCTCCACTTGTTGGAACATAAGTAAGAGGGTTTCCTGTTCCAATAATTATAGTGCCAGCTGCATCAGCATACCATGTTACAGTTCCTGTACCTGTTGTGTTTGCAGAAAGATTTAACGTATCATTTAAGCAAATAGGGTTAACAGGATTTATATTAATTGTGTTTTGTGGAACAATTGTTACCTGCATAGAATCAGTGGAAGGACATGGGTTTCCTGCAGAAGTTGTATTGTAGTAAATGGTATAAGTTCCAACTCCAGTTAAAGCAATATTAATTTCTCCCGTTGAAGAATTAATGGTTCCAGTAGGAGATATGGTAAATGTACCACCGTTTGTTCCTGTAATAGTAGGAGTAGGGTTATTGTCTGTTTCACAGTAAGTTGTTGAGGCATAGCTAAATGAAGCATCATCATCATTATTAATTACAACTGAATGAGTAAGTGTTTCTGTACAAGGAGAAGCTCCAACAGTATAGGTAATGCTTACACTAGTGCCTCCTAAACCAGAGGGGTCAAAATTATTTCCAGTAACTCCTGTACCAGAGAAAGTTCCTCCACCAGAACCAGTTATTAATGTTGATAAATCTATAGGAGTAGCACCTTCACATATAGGTCCTGGATTAGTCCATGTAGCATCAAATGCAGAAACATTTATTGTAATTGTTTGAGTTTCTTGACAAGGAGCTGTTCCAACCGTATAAGTTACAGCTTGAGAACCTGAATTTGGATCAAATATATTTCCTGTAACCCCTGTACCACTCCAAGTACCTCCTGTGGTTCCAGTTATTAGATTGTCTAAATTTATATTACCAGCAGCTGCACAAACGGGTGAAGGGTTAGTCCAACTAGGATCAACATCTGGTAATACATTTATGGTGTGTGTTTGAGTTTCTTGACAAGGGGCTGTTCCAACTGTGTAGGTTACAGATTGAGAACCTGATGATGGACTAAATGAAGTACCTGTAACTCCTGTTCCTGACCAAGTACCACCTGTAGTACCAGTTATTAAGCTATTTAAATTTATATTACCTGCAGCTGCACAGATTGGAGATGGATTTGTCCATGCAGGATTAACATCTGGTACTACTGTAATAGTTTGAGTAAGTGTTTGGGTACAAGGAGCAGAACCAACAGTATACGTAACACTTTGTGATCCAGATGCAGGATTGAAACTTGTTCCTGAAACACCTGTTCCCGACCAAGTTCCACCAGTGGTACCAGTTATTAAGCTGTTTAAGTTAATATTACCAGCTGCCGCACAAATAGGCGAAGGGTTAGTCCAAGCCGGATTTACAACAGGATTTACTGTTACAGTTACGGATTGACAAGTAGTGTTATTACAAGTTCCTTCTGCTCTAACAAAATAAGTTGTTGTTGTACCTGGAGATACAGTTATGGTAGATCCAGATCCTACAGAAGTACCTCCACAACTACCTGAATACCATTGCCAATTAGCCCCTGTTCCTAGTGAACCACCATTTACTGTTAAGTTTGTTGTAGAGCCCACACATATTGGATTTGGAGTGGCTGTTGCATTAGTTGGTGCTACAGAAGGAGTGTTTACAGTAACAGGAAAACAAGTTGAACCACTTGTTCCACATAAGTTACTAGCAGTTACACAAATGTTTCCGGTACTGCCAGGTGTAGCAGTAATAGAGGTTGTTCCTTGTCCAGAGTTTATAGTCCAACCTGCTGGAACGGTCCAAGTATATCCATTAGCATTAGCTACTGGAGGTATAGAAAATGTTGAAGCTACACCAAAACAAACATTAGAATTTCCTGTTATAGCTCCAGGTTGTGCAGCAGGTGTTGCTTGGTTGGCAGGAACATAGGTAAATGTTAGTACTATTCTATTAATACAAACACCTGTACCCGTACATATTTGAAAATTATTTAATGTACCATAATTATAATTAGGAACTCCACAATTAAAAGTTTGTCCTGTAGTAGCTGCTACTCCGCAAGGTTGGTTTGAACAAAGACAACCCGTGTTTCCTTCGTTTACAGTAGGGAAAGTATTTCCGTTAATGCTTGCTGTTAAACTACTGCCTTGACATTGACCTGAGTAATAACTTATAGCAATGTTTGTTACAATGTTTCCTGGAGGAACTGGATCTGTAAAGGTTTGTGTTCCGCATGGACCAGTATTGCCGCAATAACTGCCAGGGGTATTAAAACACCAATAATCGGCACCACAAACAGTACACCCTCCACATGCTTGAAAGCCACCATAGGTAATTGTGGTTGTTACAGTTTGTGCATTAACTTGGCTTCCAATATAAAGATTTGAAAAAGCAAATAGACTGAAAGTTATTAAAGTAAAAAGTAATTTTTTCATTTTAGAGTATTTAAAAAAAAATATTGTGTTGGTTTTATTTTAACTTCAAAACTTTAACAGAGTTGAATACAAAATTTATTTTATTTGAGTTATCAGGTTCTATAACTAATTTAGATATATCCTTATCTTGAGAGGAACAAACCCCTTCATAAGTATTGTTAGCAGGAATGGTTATAACTATTTTGTTATCTGAGGAATTTTGTTGCCATTCAATATCAACTGCATAATCATTAGAGTTAATTAGTTTAAGTAGAATAACTTTTTTTGAATTGCAAACGGCATTCATAGTGTAAAAAGCAACTCCATCTAACATGTTTTTTAAAGGGGCAGGCACTTCAATTGTATTACCTTTTTGTTTTTTTATTTCAGGAAAATTAAACTCATTTACAGGCATCCATGACTCGCCATTAGGAGTAGCTGCTGAAGAGTGCTTGTTGTTTTGTGCGATTCCTGAATTAACCATGAAAAGGATCAGAGTTAAAGTAAATAGTTTCAACATTTTTTTCATTTTTTAAATATAATTGTTTTAGTCTTAGACGACAAGGTAAATAATTGGTTGCAAGTTATGGAGATTTTTATTTTTATTCAAATTTATTTTTAATAATAAAATAAATTATTAAAAATAATAATATAATTAATTATTTAATCACGGAGACTCTACCAGTAAAGTCATGCCATTCGCCAAAGATGTCTCTTGCCTTTACCTTGTAAACATAAACATCAGTTTTGACTAACGTTCCTTTGTAAATACCATTCCATTTAGGTTCTAATTCAATACTGCTAAAAACAATTTCTCCCCATCTATCAAAAATTAATGTTTCTAATTGAATAATTCCATAGCCTTTTATGGTAAAATAATCGTTAGTGTTATCACCATCAGGAGTAAATGCATTAGGTATCCAAATAGCAAAAGTAGGTTTGATTTTTAGTGGTTTTTGAGTAGTGTCTTTACAGCCATAAATATTTTCTATATAAAGTGTAACATAGTATAGACCAGAGTCTGCATACTCATGTACAGGATTTTGAACCATAGATGTAGTTCCATCACCAAGCTCCCAAAACCATTGACTAGGAATGATAGAGTTATCTGTAAAAGTAATTTCACTACTATATATATCAGTATCAATAGGGGTATAAGTAAAACTAGCTAAAGGTTTTGGATAGGAGGTTATCATATTAATAATAGAATCTTTACTGACACAACCTTTATCTGAAGTGGCGGTTAAGCTAATGCCAAATGTAGCAACAGCAGCATGAGATGGATTGATAAATGAAATATTAGTCGGATTTTCTTGATTTGAAGTACCTGCATTCCCAAAATTCCAAAACCATGAAACGATATTTCCTGAGGTAATAGAAGAGTTGTTGGTGAAGTTAACTATTACAGGAGTACAGCCTTCTGTGATATCTGCTGAAAAATCAATTTCAGGAAGAGGATGTACAGTAACAGCTTTGGTAATAGAATCGATACAACCTTTGTCGGTTGTAACAATTAGCTGCACTTGATAAACACCTTCAGAAGTGTAAGTGTGTATTGGACTTTGTACAGTACTTCCTGAGTTATCATCAAAATCCCAATTCCAAGCTATATTACTACCCGAACTAACATTCGATTGGTCAATGAAACGAGTAAAATCATTCAAACAAACGGTAGTGGGAGAGAAGTCAACTACAGGTAATGGCCATACATTAATGTTTTTAGTAATAGTATCTCTACACCCGTTATCAGAAGTTACAATTAACGTTACATCATAATCACCATCATTAACATAAAGTTCTGAAGGGTTTTGAATAGTTGAGTTATTTCCGTTATCAAAATTCCAGTTCCAATTGGTAATATTTCCGGAACTAACAGTTGAGTTATCTGTAAAGTTAATAGCTGTTCCAAAACATTCATCATTAAATGTGAAATCAGCTATAGGAGAAGGGAAAATGGTTATTGTTTCAGTTGTTGTGTCAGTACATCCTGCGTTGGTTGTAATAATTAGTTGAACGGTATAAGTTCCTGGAGTAGCATAGTTGTAACTTGGGTTTTGAGTAGTATCATCAGTGGTGTGAGTAACACCATTAAAATCGAAATCCCAATTCCACTGAGAAATTATACCTCCATTTCCATTAGAGGTGGAGCTGTTAAAGTTAGCTAAGGTATTTAGACAAACGTCATTAGTAGTAAAGTTAGCAGTGGGATTCGCATAAACATTTACTGGTAGTGTAATGGTATGAATACAACCACTGTCAGACGTTACGGTTAAACTTACATTGTAAGTTCCAGCATTAGCGTAAGTGTAAGTAGGACTTTGTGCTGTGCTAGTTCCAACTCCATCATCAAAATCCCAAGCCCAATCGGTTATTGTTCCGGAACTTATTGTTGAAGAATCAATAAAAGTGGTTGTTGTAGAAAGACAAACACTAGTAGCAGAAAAATTAGCTACAGGAAGTGGGTTGACATAAACGGTTTGAACCACAGAATCCTTGCAGCCACCTGAAGTTTCTACCAGAAGTTCAACATCATAACTTCCTGCTGTAGGGTAGCCATGGACAGGGTTTTGATTGGTGTTGTCAACAGTGCCATTGTTTTGAAAATCCCAATTCCAGTTAGAAATAACTCCTCCATTTGCATTAGATGTATCTGTGAAGTTCATTAAAGTTCCATAACAAACATTATTAAATGTAAACCCAGCAGTTGGTCCGGCATTAACATTTATGGTAACAGTAGATGTGTCGGAACATCCATTTGTCCAAACCCTAAGTTGGGCTGTGTAAGTTCCAGGAGTACTATAAACATATGGAGGAGGAGTTTGAGTGGTGTCATCAACTAGTCCATCACCGTCAAAATCCCAAGCCCAATCAGAAATAGATGATGTTCCAACAACATAAGATTGGTCTGTAAAAGTAACACTCTCTCCAACACATATATTAATAGGAGAAGCTGTAAAATCTGATACAGGATAATCTGTAGAACCATAAATGGTAGTGGTAAGTGTAACAGAACAAGTAGAACCTGAAACGGGAGTTACTACAACACTATAATTACCAGGTGTAGCTGTTGTAATTGATTGAGTGGTTTGCCCTCCCGGACTCCATAAATAACTTGCTGCACCAGCAGGAGCTGTTAAAGTTACCGGTCCACCCCCACAAACCACAGTATCAGATTCAATAATTTCTAAAGGAGCGCAATTTGCATCAATATAACCATAGCCGTAATGTCCGCCCTGAGAACAATCTCCAATGATGAATTCTATGGTAACATTTTGTCCTACATAAGCATTTAATGGAGCAAAAGTAGTTCTCCAAGGCAAATAAAAACCAGCACCATAAGGTAAAAAGTCTGGGTCACCACCTGAGTTAACAGGACCAGAAATTACTTCATATTCACCACAAGCTATAGGGTTGTTGTTTTGGTCGTACATGTTTACTTTAAAAAAAGGTTTTTCACCAACAGTGTGTCCTGAGGGGTCCTCTAGTACCAGAGCATAACTATAGGTAAAAGATGTGGTTTGTGGAGTTACTAAAAATGTTTGTCGCATACTGGCAGCACCACTTCCTGTTCCTGTGTAATCTCCCAACATTACAGAACAGCCACCACCATTTGGGTCTGTAGTTGGAATTCCAACTAAAGGGTCGGTTCCAGGTGTAGTAATTGTATGATTTCCTCCAGGTGTACTAGGGGTTATATTTATCATTTCATAGGGATTGTTGTTTACATTTCCATCAAATAAATCCCAACCGGTAAAATCGCAAGTTTCAAAATCAGCATTATTACATGGATCTCCCGGTCCTTTGTCATTTTGGTCGCCTTTTTTTTGATTAGATGTAGGCGTGAAAGAATGATTGTGAGTTTTTTGAGTTGTTAAAGGAGGAGTATAATTTTGGAAATCCAACATAACTTGGTTAATAATTTGGTTAACTATCGCTTCGAAGGCTTGTTTTGTTTCTTCGCTTACATTTTTTGCAGCATTAGAGAAAAGTGTTTTGTATTTAGGGTAATTATCTAAATAGTAATGACCTAAGTTGTGAAGTTCTGTTTCAGAAAGGTTAGAGGAACTTTGTAGCTTTTTGTAAATGTGCTCCTTAAGTGTTATGTTTAGAAATTTTTCGGTAATATTTTGTTTACTGTATTTGTTGTTTTGTTGAGCCTGAATGGAAAAATTACTTACTAAAAATAATATAAGAAGAAGTAGTTTGGTTGCAGAATTTTTCATGGCAATTATTGGTTTTGTTAGTTTTAAATATGGTGTATTATATAAGACATGTTGTAGATGAATTTTCTTAATTTGTTGATTAATTGGCATTTTTAGTATACAAATATAAATGAATAAAAGCTTAAAGTAGGACTTATTTTTAATTATTATTTGTATTCTATGATTATTTTTTATTTAGTAAATAATTATAAATCAATTATTTATTATTATTTTATATTACCTTTCAAAGTTACTTTTTGTTAAATTTTACACAATAATATTAGTTTAATAGACATATATTTTGCATAAAGGTTGCTTTTAAGAATTTAATTAGAAATGACTTTTATCATAATTGGATAAAAATTAGGTGCTTTTTTAGCGCAATTTTATAGTCATTATTTTAATCCTGAATATGTATTTTTACAGTTTTAAAATTAAATTTAGCACATACACATGAAAATTATTTGCATAGGAAGAAATTACATCGATCACGCTAAGGAATTGAATAATCCTGTACCTAAAGAACCTGTTTTTTTTATTAAACCCGATACAGCTTTGTTGCCTAAAAGAAATCCTTTTGTTTACCCTAGTTTTACTAAAGATTTACATTATGAAGTAGAAGTCGTATTGAGAATTAATAGAGTAGGAAAGCATATTGAGGAAAAGTTTGCTCACAAGTATTACAATGAGATAGGAGTAGGGGTAGATTTTACTGCTAGAGATGTGCAGCAGCAATGTAAAGAAAAAGGCTTGCCTTGGGAAAAAGCCAAAGCATTTGATTTTTCTGCTCCAACAAGTGATTTTGTTTCAATTAAAAACTTTAAAGATATTAATCAGCTGAATTTTGAACTAAAAGTAAATGATGAACTAAGGCAACAAGGAAATACCAAAGATATGTTGTTTAATTTTAATCAGATTGTTGCTTATGTATCTCAATTTGTAACACTTAAAATTGGCGATTATATTTATACAGGTACACCAGCAGGTGTTGGTTCTATTAGTATAAATGATAGAATAACTTGTTTTATTGAAGGGGAAAAAATGTTGGAGTTTAATGTGAAATAGTTACCATTTCGTTTTTATCCATTCTTGTTGTTGTGTTGAGTTTAAAAATGTCCATGCAACAATACGGCTTGTTTTATTTCCTTGAGACATAGGAATAGTTTTTACATCAATAGCTTTTACCGTTTTTAGTGCTTTATAAATGGTTTTAAGATGAACTTGTTTTGCAGCAAGTGTAGAAAACCACAAACAGGAAGAAGCAAATTCTTGACTTTGGAATATCATTTTTTGAATAAATTTTTCTTCACCACCTTCGCACCATAATTCTTTATTTTTACCACCAAAGTTTAAGGTGGTTTTGGTTATTTTCTTACGATTTAAATTACTCAATTTACGAAGTGTTCCTGCTTGGGCATCTTCAGCAGAAGCATGAAATGGTGGATTGCAAATGCTTAAATCAACGTATTCATCTCTGTTTATAATTCCACGAAAAACATCTTCTGGATTTAATTGCAATCGTAGCGTTACATTTCCTTTTAAGGATGCATTGTTCTCAATTATTTCATTTGCCGATTGAATGCTAGCTGGGTCAATATCTGAACCTACAAAAGACCAGCCATATTCTTTATTTCCAATAATGGGATAAATACAATTTGCTCCTATACCAATATCCAAGCATTTAATTTGACTGCCAGTTGGAATTTTATCATGATTACTGCTTGCTAATAAATTCGCTATATGGTGAATGTAATCTGCTCTTCCTGGAATAGGCGGACATAAATAGCCCTCTGGAATATTCCAATAATCGATTTCGTAAAAATGTTTTAATAAAGCTTTATTCAACATCATTACGGCTTTAGCATTAGAAAAATCTATAGACTCATCGTTGTAATTATTTAAGCGAACAAATGGTTCTAATTCGGGACAACTGCTAATAAGTTCTTTGAAATCATAACGCCCTTGGTGCTTGTTCCGTGGATGCAAACCGATTTTTTTTATGGGGTGTTTTTTTTTAGGAACCATTTATAGGATATTGTTCGTTAGGTTGTTGGGTTTGAAAATCAACCTTGAAATTAGTTGTTTAATATCAACTCTTTTTTACCATAATCTATAATGGCATTATAATCGGTTAAAATATCGCTACCTAAAACACCATCTATTACTTCCAGCTCTAATTTTTCGTAGGACTGATTTACATGTGCTAAATCTAAAATGGTAGCTTCATAGTTTTCAATCACAATAGCATTGAGTTGAAGTTTTTCTAAAGTAACTTTTTTACTTGTCATGGTATTGGTGCCTAAACCTGTAGATAATCTATCTAAATCTTCTATATGGTTGTTTTTGGTGAATTGAGCAATTCTTGTTTGGTCGAAAACACTTCTTGAAGCTCCGGTGTCTAAAATTAAATTAGCTGTAATACCATTAATAGTAACTTTTAACTGTAGGTGAAAGCCATCATCTTCAATAGGAATAATTTCAAAAGGAAGTTTAGTTTGCATGGGGCAGGTGTATTAGAAAAAAGACCTGTCAGGGGTTTAACATCTGACAGGTCTTTAAAAATGTTTTTTATTTAAGTTTTAAGCTAAAACGCTGTTAAGGTCAGCGTTAGTTTTTTTAACACCTTCAGCACTTTCTGTTAATTTAGCTTTTTCGTTATCAGATAACTTGATTTCAACAATTTTTTCAATTCCGTTTTTACCCAACACACAAGGAACACCAATTGCTAAATCGTTTAATCCGTACTCTCCTTCTAATAAAGCAGAGCAAGGGAATATTTTTTTAGAATCTTGAGCAATAGCTCTAACTAATTCAGAAACGGCAGCTCCCGGAGCATACCAAGCAGAAGTTCCCAATAAACCTGTTAATGTTGCTCCACCAACTTTAGTATCTTCTACAATTTTAGCCATTCTGTCTGCCGATAAAAACTCAGATACAGGCACACTGTTTCTTACTGCTTTTTCAATTAATGGAACCATACCGGTGTCGCTATGTCCGCCAATTACCATTCCGTCAACATCAGAAGCAGGGCAATCTAATGCTTCAGCTAATCTGTATTTAAAACGAGCACTATCCAATGCTCCACCCATACCAATAATTCTGTTTTTAGGGATGTTGGTAGATTTATGTACTAAATAAGTCATGGTATCCATTGGATTACTCACAACAATTATAATAACGTTTGGAGAATGTTTTAATAAGTTCTCAGTAACTGTTTTTACAATTCCTGCATTAATCCCGATTAACTCTTCACGAGTCATACCCGGTTTTCTTGGAATACCACTAGTAATAACAGCAACATCACTACCTGCTGTAGTTGAATAATCGTTTGTACTTCCTGTAATTTTAGTATCGAAACCATTTAAAGAAGCTGTTTGCATTAAGTCCATTGCCTTACCTTCGGCAAAACCTTCTTTAATATCTACTAAAACAACTTCTGAAGCGAAGTTTTTAATGGCAATGTACTCGGCACAACTAGCTCCTACAGCTCCTGCACCTACTACTGTTACTTTCATAATTTTTTTATTTTTTTGAGGATTAATATATAGCGTTTAAGTAGCACGAAATTAAACAATCTAAAAATTATTACCAAACAAATTAATTATGATTCTTAGCATAATTTTATCATTCCAAATTTCGTTTATAAATGTAATTTGCTTAAGTTTACTAAAAGATAAAAAAATGCATTATTTAAAATTTTTTATTGTTATGGGTTGTTTCAGTTTATTGCTGGTACAATGTAGTCATGCTCAAAAAAAATCAACTATGGATAATACCAATGAAAACACTAAAAAGGACAATCCTTATTATTCAAGAATAGATACCACAAAGCTAACAGTAAGCGATTCTGTTTGGAAGACAATTTTACCTGAAGAAATGTATAAAGTAGCTCGAGAAAAAGGAACAGAATGGGCTTTTTCAGGGAAATATTATGAAACAGATACCAAAGGAGATTATTATTGTGCTGTTTGCGGAAATCATTTATTTCGTTCGGATGCAAAATTTGCAAGCAGTTGTGGTTGGCCAAGTTTTTATGAAGCGATACATCCTAATAGTGTAAATTATATAAAAGATTTAAGCCATGGAATGGTAAGGACAGAAGTAACTTGCGGGCGTTGCGATTCTCACTTAGGGCATATTTTTGATGACGGACCACCACCCACTTACAAACGCTTTTGTATGAACTCCATTGTGTTGGATTTTGTTCCTGATGAAGAGTAAAAGGCTTAATTAAGCTTAAATTGGAAGTATATATTTTGTGATAATTCGCAACCTGCGTTATCTATATTTCATAAAAAAGCAAATCTATAAGCCAGGTTCTGTACCTTTTACCAATACATTGGTTGAGGTTTCTATCATTTATCTAGTCGAGGAGTTGCCTCCACGCACTAACAATCTACCCTCCAAGATTAGGCGAGTAACCCTCAAGCCTTGGTTTATTTGATTTTTCAGCTCCTAAGGTTTGCCTAGCTTACAAAATTACTTTTGTAACTGGTGAGCTCTTACCTCACCTTTTCACCTTTTCCTCAATAAATTGAGGTAGTCTATTTTCTGTGGCACTTTCTGTTATCATTCCGTTTCTGAAACAATACCCTAGCTTTCGCTAGGTAGGATACTCTGTGCTGCCCGGACTTTCCTCTCTCTCATTAAAAATGAAACAGCGATAGAACGATTTGCAATGCAAAGTTAAACAAATAAATTGTTGGTTGTTTTATTGTCTGTAAGGATGCTTTATTTTTTTATTTTCAGAAAAACTGTAGTTTTATCAAAAAAATAAATAGAGTTGAATAAGGATTTTTATACATTTTTTACTACACAATTACTTCCTGATTTAGAAATACTAGAAAAAAGGAGAAAGAAGATTAAGCTTTGGTTTTATTTGATTTTTTTTGGAGGTTATTTTTTGTATGCTGTAAATATATACGTCTTAACGTTAGGGATTGAAGAACTGTCGCCATTCTTGTTTGCTATTTCGGTAATTTTTGCAATGTTCGGATGGTTTTATATACCAATAGTTGCTGTTAACAGTAGAATTCAAAATTTTAGAAGACTAAGAGTGATTTACAAGAATAAAATCATGTTTAAAATATTGGGTTTTATGTTTGATGATTATGAGTATATACCTCGTCAAAAATTATCATACAATGTATTAAACAATAGCAATCTTCTAATGCATAATCGATTTAAAATCACCGAATCAACAATGGGAGAAGATTATTTAAAATGTGTTTTCGGAAACTCTACCATTCAGTTTTCTGAAATGAATGTATATAAATTTAGGTTAATTAAGTCAACCATAAGTTTTAGAGGACTTTTTATTTCGGCTTCTTTTAATAAAAATTTGAATTATAAAACCATAGTGCTTTCAAAAAGCAAAACATCTTATTTAACTAGATTAAGTTTGACAATAAAAGAGGCTATGAATAACGGACATTTAATAACACTTGAAAATAGTGAGTTTAACAAAAACTTTTTGGTTTATGGAGAAGACCAAGTAGAAGCACGTTATGTGCTATCTTCCAGCTTTATGGAAAAATTATTGGCTTACAAAGAAAAAATTAATAACAATATTGCTTTTTCATTTGTAAATAATAGAATGTATGCAGCAATTCATACCTCTAAAAATCATTTTGAACCTAATTATTCTAAACCATTAACTGACTTTGAAGAGGTATTAAAACATTACACGCATTTTAAAATTTTTACAGAAATAGTTGAAGATTTAGAATTGCAGTTGAGGTTGTGGAATGAGTGAGTTGATAAATGTAAAAATGTACCAATTGTTTAATCTAAAAGTCAAGTATTAACAATTAACAGTTAACTTGGCTTTGTGCGTTGGGAACTCCTCCCCTTAGGGGAGGTTGGGTGGGGATTTAAATAATCCCAACAATCAGCAGTACAGAAATAATGATGATTAAAATAGCGACCACATACTGAATAAAAGTAATGGTAACTTTTTTGAGTAATTTTTTACCAATAAAGGCTCCTACAAAAGCACAAAGTGTGGTAGATGTTATAATCCATAAGTTGTTTGTTAAGGAAATGCTTTGTAGTTTAGCAAAATAAATACTTATTCGGCTAACATCTACAATACAAGCAATCGCGATACCAGTAGCTATAAAACTTTCTTTAGTCAATCCACTTCGGAGTAAAAAAATAGTCCTTAATGCTCCTTGATGTCCTGATAAGCCTCCAAAAAAACCACTTACAGCACCTCCCAAATAAAGCATGTTGTTTTTTAATACTGTTTTATTGGTGGTTGGCAACAATTCGAAAATCGCAAAAATCAGCATCATAGTGCCAATAATCAATTCTACTAGTTTAATAGTAAGTGTTTTATCTCCTATGGTAAATTCATAAAGTATTCGGTTGTTATTAGAGAAATTCATTAGCAGCCAAGCACCTAAAAATGCTAATGGAATGGCAGTAATACCAAACTTTAGCAGTACATTTTTGTTAATGTCTTTAAAGGTAAGTCCCATTTTAAAAAGGTTGTTCAGAAAGTGAACAATGGCAGTCATAGCAACAGCAATATCTATAGGGAAAAACAGTACAAAAGCAGGAGTAAGAATGGTTCCCACTCCAAAACCAGAAAAGAAGGTGAGGATAGAAGTTAAAAAAGCGACTCCACCGATAATTAAAAAATCCATTATCCTAAACCGGGTAAAATGCCCATAGCAGCATGGCTCATTTCAGATTTTTCAATTCTTTCGGCTTGTTCTAAAGCTCTGTTGGCTGCTAAAGCAATCGTTTCTTGAAGATTTTCTGCTGAAACAGTATTTTTGTATTCTTCGTCAATAATAATATTGTTAATCATTCTGTTTCCGTTAGCAACAACCCTTACTTTGCCATTTTCGGCTTCACCAATTACAGAAATATTTTCAAGCTTTTGCTTGATTTCTTCCATTTGTTTTTGCATTTCCCCCATTTTTCCCATGAGGTTTTTGCCCAAAAATTTATCAAACATATTTTTATTGTTTTTTATTTGTGATGTACATGGTTATTAGCCAAATAAATAAACTGCTTCCTGCAACAACCTTCATAGTATTACCTTCCTTTCCTACTAGTAAATAAGTAGAAAAAACAATTGTGGCTAATGAAAGCCCAATGATTATTTTGATTTTATCTTTTCTAAGCAAAATAACAAGTTTAGTATAACAAAAATACTAAATTATTAGTGTGTAGATATGAAAATATGAGATTTTGAAAACAACTTAGTACAGGTTAATATTTATATTTATAGGAGAGGGTAGGCTTTAGTAAAAGGTAATTGGATAGTTTTAGTAATTTAAAATTAGGAAATAAAACTTAGGTAAATTAATGATGAATTACTACTTTTGTTTTTGATTTGTAGTGGTTTATAAAACTTTTAAACATGAAGAATTTTTTAATTTTAACATTAGCTGTTTGCCTTTCAATGGCAACATTTGCACAAACATATTTCAAGGACTTCAAAGCCGGAGAACAAAACTTTTCCGAACAAAAATATACTGAAGCCATAGAAAACTTTACCAATGTGATAGCTGCCAAACATGATCACGATAGAGCGTACAACTATAGAGGGTTGTGTTATTTTTATACTAACGATTACGAAAAAGCAGTTGCAGATTTTAAAAAAGCAGTTGAGCTGAAAGAAAAAAGTGATGAATACCATCTTAATCATGGAAAAGCTTTAATGGCACTTAATAAAAATGATGAAGCTGTTGCTGCTTTTGATATTTCTATAGATAGAAATAAAAAACAAACAGAGGCTTACCAAGCTAAAATCCAAGCTCAAATGCAAGCTAAAAGGTTTATGGACGCTGTAGCTACTGCCGAACAATTACTGAGTATAGATAAGAATGGAATGAGTTATTATTTATTGGGAGTAGCTCAGGATAGTTCTAAATTGTTTAAGGAAGCTGCTTATAGTTTTGATAGAGCAAAGTTTTATGATTCTAAATTGGTTGGTGCGTACATTGGTTTAGCCCATAGTAATATGAAATTAGGAAAATATGATGATGCTCTAAAACATGCAGATAAAGCGTTGGAGTTAGAATCTAAAAATGTTCATGCACTAAAAGTTCGTTCGGCAACTAATGAAGGAAATAATAATTTACAGGCAGCTATTGATGATTATTCTAAAATTATTTTGTTTGAACCAGAGCAGGTTAAACATTACATAAGAAGAGCTGCTTTGTACGAAAAAATTGGTCAGAACCCTAATGCCATTGCAGATTATACCAAAGCGTTAACGCTAGATAAAGACAATGCCAACATATACTTTAAACGTGCTGCCTTATATGAAAATATTGCAAATTTTAAAGCGGCTATAAAGGATTATGAAGAAATTAAAAGGCTTTCTCCTTATGATGGAACAGCCATGAAATTGTATGATGAGGCTAAAAAAAGAATGTATGAATTAAACAGAGAAAATAACAATCCTGAGTTGGAAATGATAAGTCCTGTTTCGCCAAAAACTGGCTTTTTACAAATTGCCAAAGGAACGCAAAAGCTTACTTTTAAAGGTAAAGTTAAAGATGCTAGTTTAATTGGTTTTGTTAAAGTAAATGGTAAAGATGCTAACTTCAATAAAGATTCATTAAATCCGATTTTTGAAATAGAGTTGGATATTGCTGAATTAAAAAATGTATCCATTACTGTTTTCGATGTGTATCAAAACTCTGAAACATGGATGTTTGAGTTTATTGAAACAGAAATAAATGCTCCTGTTGTGCAGTTATTAGCTCCTTATGCCTCTGATGATGGAACCATTTATTTAGACGCTGATGACCCTTCGTTGTACATTGAAGGATCAATAAAAGATGAAAGTTTTATAAAAAGTATTTTTATTGATGGAGTGACAGCAAGTTTTAATACACAGGAAAAAAATCCTAAATTTTCTATGACCATCAACATTATGAACAAAACTAGCTTTATTGTTACTGCTGAAGATGAATATGGCAATAAGACCGAAAAAGAATTTACCTTAAATAGAGAAAATGCTGCTTTGTTAGCAGATAATCCTATGGGGAAAACATGGGTAGTTTTTATTGAAAATTCCAATTATCAATCTTTTGCTAGTTTAGATGGACCTGCTAAAGATGTAACTATGATGAAATCTGCTTTTGCTAAGTATAAAATTAATAATGTTATTCATAAAAAAGATATGACCAAAGCTCAATTAGAACGATTTTTCTCTATAGAATTACGAGATTTGGTAAGAAGTAATAAAGTAAATTCGTTGTTGGTATGGTATGCCGGACATGGAAAATTCATCAATGAAACAGGTTATTGGATTCCAACAGATGCTAAAAGAGATGATGAGTTTACTTATTTTAATATTAATAATTTAAAAGCCTCTATGCAATCTTATTCTAAAGAAATTACACATACTTTGGTTATTACCGATGCATGTGAATCAGGGCCTTCTTTTTATCAAGCAATGCGTTCTACAACAACAGAAAAAAGTTGCAACGATTGGAAAGCAACAAAATTCAAATCATCTCAGGTTTTTTCATCTGCCGGTTATGAGTTGGCTTCTGATAATTCTCAGTTTACTAAAACTTTTGCAGCTACTCTTTCAGGAAACCCGGATGCTTGTATTCCGATTGAAACGGTAGTGAACAAAGTAAAAACAGCTGTAACTAAGAGTGGAGCTAAGCAAGCACCTAAGTTTGGTA
This sequence comes from Vicingaceae bacterium, assembly GCA_036567945.1. Classification (GTDB taxonomy): domain Bacteria; phylum Bacteroidota; class Bacteroidia; order Flavobacteriales_E; family Vicingaceae; genus BRH-c54. The sequence goes on along the minus strand of DATCTM010000102.1, from coordinate 29,661 downwards.
AAATTGCTGGGCTAGAAGATGAAGATGGAACCTTCTTTTTTATTAAGAAATAAGTTAGCTTTTTCAAGATTACTAAATAAGCGTTTTTTTACTCAAATAATAAATATTGATAATAATTATGGCTAGGTTGGTAATAATAATAGGCCACGAAAAATCTAATAAGAATCCATAAGCAACAAACAGGGTACAACCAAGTGTATTGATAATTCTAAGACTTTTCATTTTTTTCATTAAGAAAGAGAAAAGCACTAAAAAAGAAGCCAAATAACCAATAAAATCGGTTGCATTCATACCTAAATTTTCCATAGTTTATGAGAGTTTAAAGTGGGTTGTTGCCATGTTGCAAATTTCATCTCCAATTGATAAACAGGCTGTTGCTGCAGGAGATGGAGCGTTTAATACATGTATGCTTTTATTTTTATATTCAATTCTAAAATCATCTCTAGTATCACCATCCTGACTTAGTAACATAGCTCTAACACCTGCTCTTCCCGGTTTTATATCATCCATGGTAAGCGAAGGAATCATACGTTGTAAGGTTTTTAAAAATAATTTTTTAGAAAAAGCTCTTCTGTATTCATCCAAAGCAAACATTGGGTTTTTAAATAATAACCTCCATGTTCCGCTATAAGTTAGAGCATCCCAAGTGTCTTTTAAACTAAAATCTGTTTTACCATAACCTTCACGTTTAAAAGTCATTACTGCATTAGGACCACATTCAATTTCTCCGTTTACCATTCTGGTAAAGTGTACGCCCAAAAACGGAAATTTAGGATTAGGAATAGGGTAGATTAAGTTTTTCACTTTGTGTTTAGCTTTTTCGGTAAGTTCGTAGTAATCGCCTCTAAAACCAACTACTTTTTCTTTTAAATCAACACCATCTTTTTTAGCTAATCTGTCGGCTTGTAAGCCACCACAAAATATCATGTATTTAGTGATGTAGCTATTTTTTGAAGTGTTTACTTTAGTAGTTGCTGCATCATTTTTATCATAAGAAAGCACTTCTTCGCCCAATACAATTTTACTTTTGGATTGAATTTCAGTAACTAATTCAGCCATTTTTTCGGTAGCAGCCCTAAAATCTATAATTCCGGTACAAGGCACCCAAATTCCGGCAATTCCTTCAACATGAGGTTCAATTTCTTTTAATCGTTTGGCATCAATTTTCTCTATTCCTTCAGTGTTATTTGCCAATCCATTTTCAAAAATTTTATCCATATAATCTAACTCACTTTCGTCAACAGCAACCACTACTTTTCCACAAACATCATGTTTGATATTATATTTTTGAGCAAAAGCTACTAATTGCTTTCTTCCATCAACACAAGTTTTTGCCTTAGCAGAACCGGGTTTGTAATACAATCCGGAATGAATTACTCCTGAATTATTTCCTGTTTGATGGTCAGCTAATTTAGCTTCTTTTTCTATTAATAAAATTTTAAGCGAAGGGTATTTTAATTGAATTTTATAAGCAGTTGCAGCTCCAACAATTCCTCCACCTACTATGGTAATGTCGTATATTTCTTGCGTTGGCATGGTTTAGAAATTCATATTAATTATGAGTGCGAAAGTATCAACATTTTTTTGCTTGGAGCATTATTTTTGGCATTATTTAAATTAGTTTTTACAAGAAATAAGGTTCTTAACATAGTGTTAATAAATTGTCCTGTTATTTTTTAAGTTTTGTCTGAATTTCAATTGATTGTTTTTCTAATTTCGTTTTTATTTATAAAAACTATGGAACAAACTCAAAATATGGTAAACAACAAAGTATCTGTAATGGCTGAAAACCTTATTGGTTCGGAGATTATTAAATTAGCCGGAGAAGTAAAAGCAAAAATAGCTCAAGGTGAAAAGATTTATAATCTTACTATTGGAGATTTTAATCCTTCGCTTTTTCCTATACCTACAGCTTTAAAAAATGAAATTGTTGAAGCCTATGTAAATAACGAGACGAATTATCCTGCTGCTAATGGAGTGGAAGAGTTGAGAGTTCAAGTAGCAGATTTTTTAAACACCAGACAAGGCCTAGATTATTCTCCAAACAGTATTTTAATTTCAGGTGGAGCAAGACCATTAATTTACGCTTTATATCAAACTGTTATAGATAAAAATGATACGGTATTGTTTCCTGTTCCGTCTTGGAATAATAATCATTACTCACACCTTTCTGGAGCTAAGCAGCAAATTATTGAAACTAAACCTGAAAATGATTTTATGCCCACAGCTGGAGAGCTAAAACCATATATAAAAGAGGCAACAATGATTGCGTTATGCTCTCCTTTAAATCCTACAGGAACTACTTTTACAAAAGAGGGCTTGGCAGAAATTTGCCAATTAGTGTTGGAAGAAAACCAAAGAAGAGGAGCGAATGAAAAACCATTATATTTACTTTTTGATCAAATTTATTGGGTATTAACTTATGGAGAAACTCAACATTTTGATCCGGTTTCTTTATTTCCAGAAATGAGAGATTATACCATTTATATTGATGGAATTTCAAAAGCTTTTGCGGCAACAGGCGTTAGAGTAGGGTGGGCTTTTGGTCCTCAAAAAGTAATGGATAAAATGAGAGCTATTTTAAGTCATGTTGGAGCGTGGTCTCCAAAAGCAGAGCAAGTAGCTACAGCTAATTTCTTAGCTAATAAATCTGAAGTGGATGAGTATCTTCATGCTTTTAAGAAAAACATCCACAAAAGGTTAGATGCTTTTTATATAGGAATGACAAAGTTAAAAGCTAAAGGTTACCATGTTGATGCAATTCCACCACAGGCAGCAATTTATTTAACAGTTAAGTTTGATTTGGTTGGTAAAACTACTTCAAATGGTCATGTTTTGGAAAACATTGCAGATGTCACGGCTTATTTATTAAATAAAGCCCATATTGCTATAGTTCCTTTTTATGCCTTCGGAACATCAACATCATCACCATGGTATAGACTTTCTGTTGGTACAGCAGATTATGATGAGATTGATGCTATGTTTATTTTAATAGAAAAAGCACTGGAAGAACTTCATTAATTTAATAAAATCAATGATTTAAAAATAAATTATTAACTTTGGTTTCATGTTTAGAAAAGGAATATCTATTTTATTAGCCATTTTGGTAGTGTTTTTTACCGTTATGTCGCTATTAGCAATTTGGGACATTATAGAAGTGGAACACATTATAAGAAAGAGCCTTAGCTCATTGTTCCTTATTTTTGTTTCAGCTACAGTAATGCTGTTTATTTTTTCTGTTTTATACAAAGGCGGAGAGGATAAAAATGTTAATCAAAACAATAATCCTCAATAATTTTTTGATTTTTAAAATAAAATGGTAACTTCGTAACCCTTGTAACTTTATTTAATTTTATCCGTTAAGGAAGTTTGTAATAAAAAATATATCGCCTATAAGTAATATCTACTCTTTTTTATAAATACTTTTTTTGAATCTTTTATTCATTTAAAAGTAAATTATTAACTAAAGAAAAGGAGAGATATTATGCAATTATCCAGCTTTACAGAGAAACAATTGGTTCAATCTTACCTAAAAGGTGATGAATCTGCTATTGAAGAGTTAATCAAAAGACATAAAAGTGCTGTATTTACATACATCATTTGCAAAGTTAGAAATGAAGCGCTTGCAGAAGATATTTTTCAAGATACTTTTATTAAGGTAATTAATACCATTAAACGTAAGAAATATAATGATGAAGGTAAATTTTTACCTTGGGTAATGCGTATTGCTCATAATTTAATTGTTGATCACTACAGAAAAAGCAATAGAATGAACACTACTACAGGTGGTGAGAATTTTGATATTTTTGATGTAATTCAAAATACAGACAAAAATGTAGAGCAACAAATGGAAAAGAAACAAACGTTGGAAGATGTTAAAGGGTTGATTAAATATTTACCAGACGACCAAAAAGAAGTATTGATGATGCGTTTGTATTTTGATATGAGTTTTAAAGAAATCTCTGAATCTACTAATGTGAGTATTAATACTGCTTTAGGAAGAATGCGCTACGCTTTAATTAACTTAAGAAAAATGATAGAAGAGAATAATTTAAATATCTCTATTCATTAACTGATTATTGTTGGCTAACAGATTGAAATATTTAGAGTTGGCATGTTTTTCTAAAATAGCTAGGTGTTCAATTTTATGACAATCTGTTCCGACAAAATCAACTAAACCGGCATCAACCATTCGTTCAGCTATCTTTTTTGTTTCCGGAGAGTAATGTCCAGTTAATGATAGTAAATTTAACTGAAGTAATATCCCTTTAGCTTTTAGTTCTTCGTATTTTTCAAAATTTTTATACCAATAACTATATCTTTCCGGATGAGCCAAAATAGGTTTGTATCCATGTGTTTGGAACTTAAAAACAATCTCCTGAAAGTTTTGAGGCTCTTGCATAAAAGGCAATTCAAATAACACATGGTTATTGCCAAAAGTAAGTAGTTGTTTATCGTCAATTATTTTTTCTAAGCCATCATCTAAGTTATATTCAGCAGCAGCTTCAATTTCAATAGAAATATTTAAACGGGTTAGTTCAGCTCTTAATTTTTCCAAACCACCCAAAATAATTTCGGGAGTATTTTTATAATAATCGCACATGATATGTGGCGTGGTGATAATCTTTTGATAACCTAAACTTTTAAAAGCTCTAATAATTTCAATAGATTGCTCTAAAGATTGAGATCCATCATCAATACCTGGAATTAAATGGGAATGCATATCGGTTTTAAACACCGAAAAATCAATAACCGGCAATTGTTCTTTATGAAATATTTTTTTGAAAAAGTTCAAAATCAATTATAAATTGGAGATTAAAGGTTCACATTTACAAATTTACACATTAATCTACCAACACTTTATGCTTAAACCAATCAATGGTTATTTTTAAGCCTTCATCAATAGAAAAAGAGGGATGATAATCGATTAACTCTTGAGCAAGATTAATAGCTGCTAATGAATCTTTCACGTCTCCTAAACGAGCCTCTCGGTAAATAGGCTCAACATTATTACCAACAATATTTCTAATTTTAAAAAATAAATCGTTTATGGTTGTTCTGCCTCCAAAAGCAATGTTCATTACCTTTCCTTTTACATCTTTTTCGGTAAATAAGGCTTTAATGTTTGCTTGCACTACATTTTCTACAAAAGTAAAATCTCTACTTTGCTCTCCATTTCCATTAATAAAAGGAGATTCATTTTTTAAAACAGCATCCATAAACAATGGAATGGCAGCAGCATAAGGTCCATTTGGACTTTGGTTGGGACCAAAAACATTAAAATATCGTAGACCCACTACATCTAATCTATAAGTTAATGCAAAAACATTAGCATATAATTCTTTGGTTCTTTTGCTTACGGCATAAGGAGAAAGCTGTGTGCCAATTTTTTCTTCTACTTTAGGTAATTCTTTACTATCTCCATAAACGGAAGAAGAGCTGGCAAAAACGATACGTTTAACTTTGCTATCTTTTGCTGCAGTAAGGATGTTTAAAAAACCGGTTGCATTAGCTTCATGGGTTGCTAAAGGATTTTCTATACTTCTGGGTACCGACCCCAAAGCAGCTTGATGAGAGATAAAGTCAATACTTTGAACTATTTTTTTACAGGTTTCGAAGTTGGTAATATCTCCTTCAATAAATTCAAAATTGGGTAAACCAATAAATTTTTCAATGTTTTTTTTGTAGCCGTTAGAAAGGTTATCCAACACAACTACTTTTCCTGCATTGTATTTTATTAAATACTCCACAATATTAGAGCCAATAAATCCTGCTCCACCGGTAACCAAAAAACTAAGTTTGGAAATGTCTTTGGTATGAAAAGGAGTTTGATACATAAGAGGTTTCAGGTTTAAAGTTTAAGGATTGAAGTTTGGATAAGCTCAAACCTTTAACTTTTAACGTTTTTCGTATTGTTGTTCGTAATAATTTTGATAAGCTCCAGAAGTTACATTGTTTAACCACTCTTCATTGTTTAAGTACCAATCAATGGTTTTTTCTATACCCTCTTCAAACTGAAGTGAAGGTTTCCAACCCAATTCGTTTTGTAATTTAGAAGCATCAATGGCATAACGCATATCATGTCCGGCTCTGTCTTTCACGTAAGTAATTAATTTTTCTGAAGTTCCTGCTTCACGATTTAGTTTTTTGTCCATTACCTTACAAATCACTTTTATTAAATCGATATTCTTCCATTCATTGTGTCCACCAATGTTGTACGTTTCTCCAATTTTGGCCTGATGAAAAATTACATCAATTGCTCTGGCATGATCTTCTACCCATAGCCAATCCCTAATGTTTTCTCCTTTTCCGTAAACAGGCAACGATTTGTTGTTTTTAATGTTGTGAATAAAAAGAGGTATTAACTTTTCCGGAAATTGATGTGAACCATAGTTGTTAGAGCAGTTGGAAATTACCATTGGCAATCCATAAGTATGATAATAAGCTCTCACTAAGTGGTCGGAGCTTGCTTTTGAAGCAGAGTAGGGGCTACGAGGGTCATAAGAGGTGGTTTCTTCAAACATTCCTTCACTTCCTAAACTTCCATATACTTCATCAGTTGAAACATGGTAGAAAAGTTTTGATGATAAATCAGTCCAAGTCGCTTTGGCAGCATTTAATAAGTTAGCAGTTCCTACAATATTGGTCATGATAAAATCCATTGGACTAGCAATAGAACGATCAACATGTGACTCTGCTGCCAAATGAATTACAGCATCAAATTGATATTTTTGAAATAACTGATGAATAAAATCAGTATCAACAATATCACCTTTTATAAATTCGTAATTTGGAGCGTTCTCAATATCTGTAAGATTAGCTAAATTACCTGCATAGGTTAATTTATCTAGGTTCACTATGTTGTAATTAGGATATTTATTTACAAATAATCTAACTAAATGTGAACCAATAAATCCGGCTCCACCTGTTACTAATATTGATTTTGAGTTCATAAAGTATGAAAGTTTGTAAAGTTAATTTGTAAAATAAGAATAAGTAATATTCAACATTTAAAACTTATAATTTAAATTTCTATAAGCTCCAATAAGTTAATTCTTTAATTTTTCCTCTGAATATACCTTTTAAATCTACCAACACTCCCTTAGATGAAGAAATGCTTTTGAAATAGTTTTCATCTAAACTTTTATAATCTTCATGATTTACAGCAACTACAACAGCATCATAATTTCCTGAAGGTTTTTCAATCAATCCGAAACCATACTCGTGCTTTAGATCTTCTGAGTTGGCATAAGGATCAACCACTTCTACTTTAGCACCAAAAGAGATAAACTCATTTACCACATCAGCCACTTTAGAATTTCTGATATCGCTAACATCTTCTTTAAAAGTTGCTCCCATTACTAATACTTTGGCTTCTACAATGTTTTTACCTGATGCAATGATTTTTTTAACCGTTTGTTTGGCAACGTAACCACCCATAGAGTCATTTACAAACCTACCTGAATTGATGATTTGAGCATGGTAACCAAATTCTTTTGCTTTATAAGTAAGATAATAAGGATCTACACCAATACAATGCCCGCCAACCAATCCGGGGAAGAATTTTAAGAAATTCCATTTAGTACCGGCAGCTTCTAATACATCATAAGTATTAATACCCATTTTATTGAAAATGATAGAAAGTTCATTTACCAACGCAATATTTACATCTCGTTGTGTATTTTCTATGATTTTTGCAGCTTCAGCAACTTTGATAGATGCAGCTCTGTGAACTCCTGCTGTAACTACACTTTCGTAAACTTTAGCAATTTCTTCTAATGATTCGGCACAACAACCGGAAACTACTTTAGTTACATTAGTTAAAGTATGGGTTGTATCTCCCGGATTAATTCTTTCAGGAGAATAACCTACCATAAAGTCATCTCTAAATTTTAGTCCGGAAACTTCTTCTAAAACAGGAATACAATCTTCTTCGGTACAACCTGGATATACTGTAGATTCATACACTACATAATCTCCTTTTTTTAGGGCTTGTCCTACCGTTTTAGATGCTCCAATAAGTGGAGATAAATCAGGTAAGTTATGTTTGTCAATTGGGGTAGGAACAGCAACAACAAAAAAAGTAACATCTTTTAAATCATTTAAATCTGCTGTAAAATGGATGTCACAACCTTCAAAAGCAGCAGCTTCTAACTCTTCACTTGGATCGATGTTGTTACGCATCATATCCACTCTTTTTTGGTTAATATCAAACCCAACTACTTTCATTTTTCTAGCAAATTCAAGAGCGATAGGTAAGCCTACATATCCTAAACCAATAACAGCTATTTTAGTTTCTTTGTTTATTAATTTATTGTAAATACTCATAAGTTCTTTTTTATTCTTTTAATAAGGATACAAATCTATGAAAACCATATTAAAACATAACTATTAATTATTTTGAATCTTTGTTAATCTTTTAAGAATTTAAGAACGGATTTATCTCTAAGCTCATAAATTCTTTCAATAATTTCTACAACTTTTAGCCCTTCTAATGCATTGGTAGTAGCAGTAGTTCTTCCTCTAAGTGTGTCCACTACATTTTCAATAATATAATGGTGATTAGCAGCCGAACCTTTGTAAGGACCATAATCGTTTGGAGGATTAGCAGCAGGTAATTCAGGCATTTCATAGCCATCTATATTGCATACTTCAACTTCATTCATGTATTGGCCACCAATTTTTACACTTCCTTTTTCACCTATAATGGTAATACTACTTTCTAAATTTTGTGTAGCAACTGCTGTAGAGTAGTTCAGACAGCCCATACCACCTTCAATAAAATCAAAACTCACAAAACCGGAATCTTCAAAATCGGTAGAATTTTGGTGGATGAAATCTTTGAATTTTCCTTGGATATTAGTGATGTCACCAAACAACCAATACATAATATCTATAAAGTGAGAAAATTGTGTAAACAAAGTTCCTCCATCTAAATCTTGAGTTCCTTTCCAACCTCCTTTTTTGTAGTAACGTTCGTCTCTATTCCAGTAACAGTTTAACTGAACCATAAAAATTTCACCTAATACTTTTTTTTCTATTAAATCTTTTATCCATACAGAAGGGGGGGAGTAACGATTTTGCATTACAGCAAATACTTGTTTATGATTCCTGAGTGCTTTATAAATTACTTTTTCGCATTTTGCTTTAGATAAACCAATAGGTTTTTCAACCACTACGTGTAGGTTATAATCTAATGCTAATGAAGCTTGGTCGGAATGTAAACCATTTGGTGTACAGATGTTTACAACATCTACTTTAATACCTGATTTTAAAAATTCTTCTAATGAATTGAAAAAAGGTACGTCATATTTTTCAATACCTAAGTTTTCTTTTGGAGCTGCATCACAAAGTGCTACTAATTCAGCTTCAGAATTGCCAATTATCATTTCAGCATGTCGTTTACCAATATGCCCGCAGCCTACAACGGCAAATTTTATCTTGTTTTCAGTCATTACTATTGTATTTTAATTACCTGATTGTTTTCTAATTTATATTTTTCATTACTTTCCGGACAAACAGCCAACCCATTTTTATCAAAATTTAAACGATGTCCATATTCGCTAACCCAACCTAATTGTTTTGCTGGATTTCCTACCCATAAAGAGTAAGCAGGGATATTTTTAGTAACTACAGCTCCAGCTCCAATAAAAGCATACGCCCCAATATCATGTCCGCAAACTATGGTGGCATTGGCACCAATGGAAGCTCCTTTGCCAACGTGTGTTTTTAAATAGTCATTTCGTCTGTTTACAGCACTTCTTGGGTTAATTACATTAGTAAAAACCATAGATGGTCCTAAAAAAACATCATCATCGCAAGTAACACCTGTGTAGATAGACACATTGTTTTGAACCTTAACATTATTACCTAAAACTACCTCAGGAGAAATTACTACATTCTGACCAATGTTACATCGCTCTCCAATTATACAATTAGGCATGATATGAGAAAAGTGCCAAATCTTGGTGTCACGACCAATTTTACAACCTTCATCAATAACAGCAGTTTCATGAGCGAAAAAGTGTTCAGGTTTGAGGTTTGAGGTTTGAGGTTTCATGTTTGAGGTTTGAAGTTATAGGGGTATTAATCTAAAGTATTGTAGCTTTCTGTTGGTTCGTTAAATTTATTTCCTTTATATTCAGTATTTTTTAGATATTTCATAAAAGTGCTAATTTTTTTGTTAATTAATTTTGTTTTAGATTTTAATTCTTCAAATTTTTCATCATCAATATATTTTCTATAAGAGACTTTATACAATTGAGAACGTGTTTCACCGCAAGAACCTTTAGCGATACTTAAAAAATGAATAAATTCTTTATTCCCTTCTCTCTCAAATCCTTCTGCAATGTTATCACTAATTGACATCGCTGACCTATCAATCTGATTTTTAAGAGCATAATCTGTATCTAAATCTGTACTTTTAATAACATCATAAATTTCATTAGATAAACTATTTGCTAATTGCCATATTTCTAAATCTTCAAATTTTGTAATTGTTGCCATTGCTTTAAGGTTTAAGGTTTGATGTTTGAGGTTTTTTCAACTTCAAACATCAAACTTATAACTTGTAACTATTTTATATACTGTTCAAAATTTTTGTGATCTACTTTTGTTAATTCCTCTTGTGAAAGGTTTTTAAAGTATTCATAAGTAATTTTTAATCCTTCGGCTCGGCTTATTTTTGGTTCCCAATTTAATAATTTTCTAGCTTTGTCAATATTAGGTTGACGTTGCATTGGATCATCTTTAGGTAACTCTTTGTAAATAATTTTTTGGGTTGTGCCTGTAAGTTTTATAATTTCTTCGGCAAACTCTAAAATGGTTATTTCATCAGGATTTCCAATGTTTACAGGTTCAGCATAATCACTAAAAAGTAACCTGTAAATTCCTTCAATTAAATCATCTACATAACAGAAAGAACGTGTTTGATTACCTTTTCCAAAAACCGTTAAATTCTCTCCACGTAATGCTTGTCCGATAAAGGCCGGTAAAACTCTACCATCGTTTAAGCGCATTCTTGGTCCATAAGTATTAAAAATTCGTACAATTCTGGTTTCTACACCGTGGTATCTGTGGTAAGCCATGGTTATCGCTTCCTGAAATCTTTTTGCTTCATCATAAACTCCTCTCGGTCCTATAGGATTTACATTTCCGTAATATTCCTCCGTTTGTGGATGAACCAATGGGTCCCCATATACTTCTGAAGTAGATGCAATAAGCATTCTAGCATTTTTGTTTTTTGCCAATCCCAATAAATTATGTGTTCCTAAAGAGCCCACTTTTAAGGTTTGTATAGGAATTTTTAAATAATCGATAGGAGAGGCGGGCGATGCAAAATGAAGAATATAATCTAACTTTCCGGGAACATAAACATAGTTGGAAACATCATGATGATAAAACTCAAAATTTTCTAAAGGAAAAAGGTGTTCAATGTTTTTAAGATCTCCGGTTATCAGGTTATCCATACCAATTACATGAAAACCTTCGTTGATGAATCTATCACACAAATGAGAGCCTAAAAAACCTGCTGCTCCGGTAATTAAAACTGTTTTTTTTGTTGAAGGTTGTTGGTTCATGGATTGAGTTTTTTTAAATTATTCGTTTAATAATTCTAAGTTTATGTGAGTATCTGTTGGTTTCTGCATTAAAAATTCCTTGATGATCAATACTGTCAATTCTTACTTTTCCAGAGGCATGTATAATTTTATTATCGCTAAGCATAATGCCAACGTGAATAATTTTTCCTTCTTCATTATCGAAAAAAGCTAAATCGCCACTTTCCGATTCTTCAATGAAACTAAGTGTTTGTCCGATGTTTGCTTGTTGATAAGCATCTCTGGGTAATTTAAAACCTATGCTTTTATAAATTATTTGAGTAAACCCCGAACAATCTATACCAAAAGGAGAACGACCTCCCCATAAGTAAGGAGCATTTAAAAATAACAATACATGGTCGGCAATGAGTTCTTTTTTTGGTGCTGATGGTAAAATTTCGTTACCATCAAATTCAAAGTTTAAACCGGAAAAGTGAATGTTTTTATCTTTAAAATTGGGGAGTGTACTGCCAATAACTATAGGAGTTAGTTGGTTGGTACTTTTGTTTTTTACGATGCTTAATAAATCTCCTGACACTATTGGTTCAGCGTGATGGATAGCTTCATATTCTTCTTCGGAAATTTCAGCAACTTGTTTTTCATCTATCCAACATTCGTAGTTATCGTAAGCAGTTTTTATTTTTTTCCAACCTTTACGCTTTTCTTCATAAATAGAAAAAACTTCACCAAAGAGGAGCTGTGTTACCATCTCACTTTTATCGGATGGTTCAGCTCTTCCAGGGACTACACTTAAACTACAAATGCCGTATTTCACTATAATTAGCGTTTAAATCTATTATACATTTTCAATAACAATAGCAGAAGCTCCGCCACCACCATTACAAATTCCTGCAGCTCCTAATTTACCGTTGTTTTGTTTTAATACATTAATTAAGGTTACCACGATTCTAGATCCTGAGTTTCCCAGTGGATGACCTAAAGAAACCGCTCCACCATTTACATCTACTTTTTCCGGATTTAATCCTAATTCTTTAATATTGGCTAAACCAACTACAGCAAAAGCTTGATTTAATTCCCAATAATCGATATCACCAACAGATAAGTTAGCTTTTTTCAGTGCTTTTGGAATAGCCAAAGATGGTGCTGTAGTAAACCATTCTGAATCTTGAGCAGCATCGGCATAACTAACAATTTTAGCTAGAGGTTTTAATCCCAAGCTTTCCATTTTTTCTTTGCTCATTAGAATTAGGGCAGAAGCACCATCATTTAATGTGGAAGCATTGGCAGCAGTTACTGTTCCTTCTTTATCGAAAGCCGGACGTAAACCCGGAATTTTGTCTAACATTACATTAGTATATTCTTCATCTTTAGTAACCAAAATTGGGTCACCTTTACGTTGAGGAACTTCTACAGGAACTACTTCATTGTCAAATTTTCCTCCATCCCAAGCGGCTTTAGAGCGGTTGTAAGAAGTAATAGCAAAGTTATCTTGTTCTTCTCTCGAAATGTTTTTTTCTGTTGCACATGTTTCAGCACAATTTCCCATGTGTTTGTTGGTATAAACATCCCACAAACCATCTCTAATCATACCATCTACCATTGTTACATTCCCTAATTTTACTGCTGAACGAGCATCGTAATAATGAGGCACCATGCTCATGTTTTCCATTCCACCGGCAACCACACAGTCGTTATCTCCTGTCATAATAGATTGAGCAGCTAACGAAATGGCTTTCATACCTGAGGCACAAACTTTATTTACAGTAGTTGCAGGAGTTTTTTTATCTAACCCTGCAAAAATTGCTGCCTGACGAGCAGGAGCTTGACCAACATTGGCTTGCATTACATTCCCCATAAATACTTCATCAACATTTTCTGGAGCTAAATTGATTTTTTTTATTGCTCCGCTAATAGCTGCTGCACCTAATTTGGTAGCAGGTACGCTAGATAAACTTCCTAAAAAACTTCCTATTGGTGTTCTTACTGCAGATACGATATAAACTTCTTTCATTTTTAGTATATTTTTTAAATTGAGCTAATATTTTTATTACCCCACGAAATTAGACTTTTTTCGTTAATTGAAAAGCTAATAAAAGCATACTTTTATACATATTTTTTGAGTTGACTTTTCCCCTCGAGAGGAGAAGAGGTTATTTGAAACTACCGTGAACAAGAAGAATACAACAATTGAGGTATGTTTTTTAATAGCCTTTTAACAATAACTATATTTTAAGTTTAAATTTTAATAGTATATTTAAACAATTGCGTATTTTTATTTTTTATTAATAAATGAATATAAACATACGCTATAATAGCCTTTTACGCATTCCTTCTAATTTCTTTTTAGTTGGTTGTATGTTTATTCTTTCTATTTTTTCTGTAAAACAAGTTGCTGCTAGCCATATTGTTGGTGGAGTAATGACGTATGAATGTTTAGGGAATAATGATTATCAAATAAATTTAACCATATATAGAGATTGTAATGGTGCTGGTGCTCCTTTCGATCAGGCTGCTCCTATTGGAGTTTTCAATGCAAATGGAAATTTTTTAAATGTATTTTCCGCTCCATTTCCGGGTTCAACACCTGTACCTATCATTATAAACAATCCTTGTTTAATTACTCCTCCTAATGTTTGTGTTGAGCGAGCAGATTATCAAGTAATTATAAATTTACCGCCATTAGCCGGGGGTTATACCATTGCTTATCAGAGATGTTGTAGAAATGGTAGTGCTCTTAATATCGTAAATCCAATTAATATGGGATCTACTTATAAGGTTGAAATTCCAGACCCTGGATTAGCAACATGCAATAGCAGTCCTACATTTAACAATCCACCTCCGGTAATGATGTGTAATGGATTTGAGTTTACCTACGATTTGAGTGCTACAGATGTTGATGGCGATTCGTTGGTTTACGAATTTGGAGACCCAATTAATGGTGGAAATCAAACCAATCCGGCTCCAAATCCACCAACGTCACCTCCTTATACAACTATTCCTTGGAATACGGGCTATACAACAAACAACCAAATTCCTTCTAATCCTCAATTTACTATTCATCCTCAAACAGGTTTTTTATCCGGAACACCAACCGTTAATGGTTTTTATACCTTTGCCATAAAAATAAAAGAGTATAGAAATGGAGTGTTAATTAGTGAAGTAGTTAGAGATTTTTTATTAATTGTAACTACCTGTTCAACAAATACAGTTGCTGATATAAGCCCTCAAACCACGCTTTGTACAGGGTTAACAATAAATTTTAATAATAACAGTATAAATGCTTCATTATTTTATTGGGATTTTGGAGATGTTAATTCTCCCAATAATACTTCTACCGCTGTTAATCCTACACATACTTTTTCTGACACAGGAACTTATACCATAATGTTAATAGCCAATCCTGGTTATTTTTGTGCTGACACGACTTATCAGACTTATGTAATTAGAGAAGCTATTAATCCTTCTTTTCTTCCACAAAGCACACAGTGTTTGAATGGTAATTCATTTACATTTAATGCGTTAGGTAATTTTTCGCCAAATGCAATTTACGCTTGGGACTTTACTGCTTCCGCTTCGCCACAAAATAGTAGTTCAGATCAACAACAAGTTACTTATAATGCAACTGGAAATTTTTTAGTGTCACTAACTGTTCAAGATTTTGGTTGTACGGAAACGTATATGGATACTGTTGAAATTCTTCCTTCACCTGCTGCTCAGATTGTACCTCAGTCCGTTTTTTGTGATGGATTAATTTCTAATTTCAATAATGCCAGCACTTCTGCAACAAACTATTTATGGGATTTTGGAGACAATAATACATCTACATTAGCCAATCCAATTCATACTTATCAAGATAGTGGTACTTATAATGTAATGTTGGTTGCTAATCAAAGTAATGTGTGTTATGATACTACTTTTTCAGTATTTAAAATTTATCCCGAATTAACAATTTTTTTTCCGACTCAGCAAGGACAATGTTTACCTAATAATTTATTTAACCTTAGTGCTCAAGGGAATTTTAATGCTAATGCAGTTATAAATTGGGATTTTGGTAGTTTAGCTACACCAGCCAACGCTATAGGAAAAAGTGCTACTGTTTCTTTTCCAGATACTGGTTTTTATCCGGTAAGTGTAACGGTACAAAACTACGGATGTGAGGGTACTTATAATGATACCTTGGGTGTTTATTTGGTTCCTATACCTAATTTTTTTGCAGCATCAGAAATTGGATGCCAGCCATTTTCGGTTAAATTTCATGATAATTCATTGTCAACTACCCCGTTAAGTTATTTTTGGGAATTTGGTGATGGTTCATCCTCAACAGCTTCATCGCCTACGCATACTTATTTATTTCCGGGCGTTTTTGATGTTACACTTACTATTAGAACTGATTCAGGCTGCATTGATACTAACACCTTCTTTTTAGCTGATTTAATTACTGTAAATCCAAAACCCACTGCCAATTTTTCAGTTAACCCTATTAAATTATCCATACTTAATCCTCATGTAGATGTTAATGACTTATCAAATGAGTTGGATATTTTCTTTGATTTTGATGATGGCACTATTTTTAACGGAATTTCAACTACACACACGTATCAAGATACGGGGCATTTTAATGTACAACAAATTGTTATTAATGAGTTTGGATGTAGTGACACATTAGATAAAATAGTATGGGTACATTCAGAATTTTTATTATTTGTCCCCACGGCATTTACTCCTGATGGCGATGACTTAAATGATATTTTTCTTCCTATAATTTCTGGAGTAAAAGAATATGAATTATTATTATATAACCGATGGGGAGAGTTATTTTTTAAAACCAAAGACCAATTTATTGGTTGGGATGGTACAA
This sequence comes from Vicingaceae bacterium, assembly GCA_036567945.1. GTDB lineage: Bacteria > Bacteroidota > Bacteroidia > Flavobacteriales_E > Vicingaceae > BRH-c54. Next base: position 13,245 of record DATCTM010000102.1, on the reverse strand, counting down.
TTAATGGGAATTCAGCTCCAATAGACAGTTACACCTGGAAAATTATAGTTAAAACGGATTTAAACCGATACTATGAGAAAATTGGAGTGATTAATTTAATCCGATAAATAAGCTAACGATTGTTATAGTAAAAATCAACTCAAGTAAGCCGTCATTTTGCCACTAACAAATTCGATAGAAATATGATCTTTTAGTGTGGTAGAAAGTGATAAGCCAACATAGTGTGTGCCGATAGGGTAGCGTTTGTTGTTTCTATCAACCAACACAACAGTTGACATTCTTCTGATGTTAAAATTTAAAAGGTATTTAACCCCATAAATAAGAGTTTTTCCCGAGTTAAGTACATCATCAACTAAAATAACCACTTTATTTTCAATTTCTTTTTCGGTAACAGAAAGTTTAGGTTCTTCACTTAAAGGGTTATCTTTATTGACTTTTAATGATGCTTCGGTAACGTTAATTGTTGAAATAGCAATAAGTTTTTCGGCAATTTTTTTTGCTAATAAATGTCCTTTTTTCTCAATACCAACAATAACAATTTCTTTTTCTAAATGATTGTCTTCAAAAATTTGAAAAGCAATACGATTTATTTTTCTGCTTATTTGCTCGTGGCTTAATATTTTAGTTTTTTGATTTGACATGATTAAGTTAACGAATTTCTATTTGGTATTGTTGAAATTGAATGGTATCTCCTTTTCTTACTTTTTTTCTTCTTTGTGTTTCTACTTGGTTGTTGTACTTAACTAAACCTTGATCTATACTCATTTTAGCATCTCCACCTGTATCGCAAACACCCGTGAATTTAAGCAGTTTGTTCAGCTCAATGTATTCATCTTTTAATTCAAACTGAATGATTTCCATATAGCAGATTAATCTTGGTATTCGGGATTAAGAAAATTGTCTAAGGCATTGCTAAATGTTTTAGGGTCTTCAAAAAATGGATAATGTCCGGTTTCTTTAATTACTTCTAATTTGGTATTTTTTAATGTTTCGCTTAATAGTTGATTAGAAGCAAAAGGCACATTGTCCATATCACCAATAATAATTATTGATGGACAAGTGATGTTGTTAATTTCTGAAGTAATATCGTAGTTAAAAAAGTTTTTCTCCATAATGTTGCTTACTAGCCAAAAGTTGCCGGCTGTTTTTTCGTTGTAGTTGTGTAGTTCATACAATTCATCTACTTTAGTTTGGTCGTATAAATTAGCTTTGTCACCAATTTTCATAGCTTTAGTAAATGTTTCAGGATCTCTTTTTTCAAATTCTTTAGACATCATTAATTTAACCAATTCTTTGGTATCTTCTTCTTTTCTTTTTTGTTGCATGTTGCTCAACATTTTTTCATAGTGAGCACTAGTTGTAGGAGCGGGAGAAATTAATATAAGTTGGGTAAGGTTGTCAGGGTATTTTTGTCCGTAGTGAAGTGCTAATAAACTTCCCCAAGAATGACCTGCGAGTGTTATTTTATCTTTATCGAAATGTTTTCTAATGGCTTCAATATCTTCTACAAAAGCAGCTATGTTTATAGATGTAGTATCCTTAGGAAATGCAGATTGACCACTACCTCTTTGGTCATAAAAAATAAGTTGATAATTGACTGCTAATTCATCAAAATAAGGAAGTAAGTAATTGTGAGAAAGTCCTGGTCCGCCATGTAAAAAAATAATAGGTTCGCCTTTGCTATTACCTTTAATGGTGAAAAAGTGTTCAACACCATTAATTTCTATGGTTTTTTGTTCCGTAGGAATTTCCACTTGCTGTTCTACAGTTTCAGTAGCTTCTTTAGGTTGGTCGCCATTACAAGCAAAAAGTGTTGCTATAGCAACAAATAACGCATTCCATTTAAGTTGATTAACAGTCATAATAATAAATATTTATCGGTTAAAAGTAATAACAATTTTTTAGATTATAAATTTTTTAGTTCAGCAATGGTGTTTATTGGATTTTCTGAAGAAAAAACAAAACTTCCGGCTACCAAAGCGTCAGCCCCACAGTCTAATAATTTTTTTGCATTTGCATTGGTAACACCACCGTCAATTTCTATTAACGTATTAGCTCCTTTTTTGGTAATCAACTGTTTTAGTTGTTTTACTTTTTCGTAAGTATTTTCAATAAAAGATTGTCCACCAAAACCAGGGTTTACAGACATTACCAACACCACATCAATATCATTAATAGTATCTTCTAATACATTTACACTTGTATGTGGATTAATAGCTACTCCGGCTTTCATTCCTTCTTTTTTTATAGCTTGTAAGGTTCTGTGTAAATGTGTGCAAGCTTCGTAATGCACGGTTAAAATATCGGCACCAGCATTTTTAAAATCGCTAATATAGTTGTCTGGGTTAACAATCATTAAATGCACATCAAAAGGTTTTTTACTAAACTTTCTGATAGCTTTAATTATAGGCATTCCAAAGCTGATGTTAGGCACAAAAACACCATCCATTACATCAATATGAAACCAATCGGCACTACTTTTATCGAGCATTTCGGCTTCTTTTTGCAGGTTAGCAAAATCGGATGCTAAAATGGAGGGAGCTATAATTTGTTGCATGAGTTTATTTTTTTATTTTAATGACGCAAAAGTATTAATAATTTTAATCCTCAAAAGTATTTCGGTTGCTAATATAGCCATCCCATTTTTCGAGTAGCTTAGTCATGTCTTCGGGTAAATCGGTTTCAAAATGTAGCCATTCTCCTGTAGCAGGATGCTCAAACCCTAAGGATTTAGCATGCAAGGCTTGTCGGGGTAAAATTTCAAAGCAATTATTGATAAATTGTTTGTATTTGGAAAAAGAAGTACCTTTTAAAATTCTATCGCCACCATAATCTTCATCATTAAACAAAGGATGTTTTATGTGTTGCATGTGTACTCTAATTTGGTGGGTTCTACCTGTTTCCAATTTACATTCTATTAAGGTAACGTATCCAAATCTTTTTAGCACTTTGTAATGTGTTATGGCATGTTTTCCAAATTCTCCATCAGGAAAAACACTCATTACTTTTCTGTTTTGTAAACTTCTGCCTACATTTCCTTCAACTGTACCATTTTCTTCTTCAAAATCTCCCCAAACTAAGGCTTGGTATCTTCGTTCAATGGTTCTATCAAAAAATTGTTTACCTAAATGCGATAGTGCATGTTCTGTTTTTGCAACAACCATTACACCAGTAGTATTTTTATCTAGGCGATGAACTAATCCAGGACGATTTGCCATAGAAGTTTCCGGTAGGTTTTTGAAGTGATAAATTAAACCGTTTACTAAAGTACCAGTATGATTTCCATACCCCGGATGAACTACTAAACCTGCATCTTTGTTGAGTACAATTACATCATCATCTTCATAAAGAATGTTTAAAGAAATATTTTCAGGAATAAGTTCAATTTCTTGAGGAGGGTAGGGAAGTTCAACCGTAATATCATCCAAAGGTTTAACTCTGTAGTTAGCTTTTACAGGTTTTTTGTTTACTAAAATATGTCCTTCGGATAATGCATTTTGAAGTTTGTTTCGGGTAGTATTAGGAATTCTATCCATCAAAAATTTATCGATTCTCAATAATTCTTGTCCTTTGTCAGCTTTAAACTTGTAATGTTCAAACAAGTCGTTATCCTCTACTTCTTCTTCGTTATATGAATTCATTTATAGGTATTATTGAATAATCAGTTTTTTGGTTTGTATATTTCCTTCGTCTTTATTTATCATTCTAACAAAATAAATTCCTTTGCTAAAATGGCTTACATCAATAGTAGTACTCTGTTGTAAAGTAGTTGTTAGGTGATTTTTTCCGTAAATATCAAAAATTTCAACTTCAAAAACGGTAGATAAATTATGTTGAGCAGCAATAGTAACTAAATGAGTTGTTGGATTAGGGTACATGTTAAAATCGGTATTTTCATTTTTATTATTTTCATCAATAGCAGAAATAGGATCGCCAGTTGAACCAAATACCGGACGAATCATTAGAGAGCCATTAGGAAGACCTGCAGATGGATTTTCCCAAATACCCACGGCATTGTACCAAATTTTATTTTTACTATTGGTATTTACATCATATCCAACATTTAATCTTGAGTTAGATATTTTTTGATACCCTACATAATAAGTTCCCGGATTAAGGATAATAGGAGCATCTAAGGTATAGTTTAAGAACTCGTTAGTAAAAGAATAAGCAGGAAAATAAAAACTATTCTGTTGGTAAACGATAATTTCCGGATTTAAACTGCTCCAAACGGTAAGTTTAAAACTTTCTCCAGTAATGTTATAAAGAATAGGATTGAAGTAAATTTGAATGGCAGTAAGTGTGTCGGCTTTTCTAATATTAAATTGATTAGCTAATTTAGCTGTAACTCCTTCAATTCCATAGCCTAATTCAGCACTTCCGTCATCATAAGAATAGTAAGAACCAAAGACCTGAAAAGATTTTACAGTATCATTTTTCTGATTAATGTCTATAAAAGGATTAATATCAAAATAATTTTTTATTTGAAAAACTTTGTTTACTGAGTTATCTGATGGAAAAGAAAAATCATTTAGAAAAAATGGTGTGGTTTGGTAAACAGCTTGTGGTTCAATTAAGGTAGTATAAGCAGCTACGGTTTTAGAAGCAATTCCTGCTGGATAAACTTCTACTACAGGACCTGCTCCATTGTTATCGCTCACTTCATATTTATAGAAAACATCGTAAGAGTTGTTAAAGTTGTTTTTATAAGCAACAGGCATAGTTTCGGCCATTAAGCCAATGGTGTCAGTGAGGTAATGATCCCAAGGCATTGCGGTAAATTCGTTTAATAAATTATGATGATTGGTAATAAGGGCAACATCATCCAGAATAGTGTCTGTAAAAGTTCTGTTATCATTTAAATATACATAATCAACATGCCAATGGTCGAAATTACCACTAAGAGTGGATAAGTTGGAAAATCGGAACATAAACTCATCGTTGTGGTAATCTGTGCCAACAGGAACCATTACTTTTTTAAACGAATGATTTCCTGTTCCGGGCACACTCCAAACTCTTACCCAAGAACTGTCGGCTTTCCTAAAAAAATCTAAACGCAAGGAATCATTTTGTTCAGGAGCATTTCCGTTGCCCTGAGCTTGATATTGAAAACTTAAATAAACACTATCATTAATAACTGTTAAATCAATAGGGTGTGAGGTAAGCGAATCTGCAATTCCATGTGCTGTTTGTGATGAAAAATCGTAGGGAAGTCCAGTAGAGTCTAAGCCATCGAAAGTAGCAACACCATAAGAAGGGGGGCTTATAGGGAAGTTAGAGTTAATGTAAACATGTATATCTTGCCATAAGTTTACATCAGGAAAATGATAGTTTTGAGAAAAATCATCTAAAAAAGGTAGTGAAAGTAAGATTTTATTTTTCTTAGAAGGTTTTCTGAAAATTTCAGGATTTTTTTCTGCTATGCTTTGATTATATAAAGCTCTAAGGTGTTTATTTCCACCTAAATCGTAAATTTTTTCTTGAGCATTAATAGCCGAAAAACAGCAAAAAATAAAGAATATAAGTAAAGATTTTTTTAACATGTTATTCGTTTTCAGAATTTTCTGATTCATTGTTTAGGCTATCTAAACTGAAATTTTGCACATTTATTTTAGCAGTATCGCAAGTTAAGTAAATATCTACAGAGCTACCAATAAAAAGTGTGTTTTCACTTCCGTATGGAGGTTGTTGTTTATACACTTTGGCAGTAGCAGAATCTTCAGCTGTTTTACAAGATTCATCATAAATTTCTAATCCTATACCTAAGAAAGAGGCTTGTAGTTGTTGTTCTGCTTCGCTTCTAGAAAGGCTAACAAGATAGGGAACCATTACTTTTCCTTCACCTTTTCCTGTTCCTATTACAACAGTAATTTTTGAACCTAAGCCAACTTCATCTCCTGTTGTTATAGACTTATCTCCAAGTTTGCAGTCTATTACAATTCCTTGGTGTTCTGAAGGGCGATACTCTGTATTCACTTTTAATCCGTAGCTTTCTAATTTAGCTACTGCTAATCGTTGCGACATATCTATAACACTAGGAAAACTAATTTTTGGTGTAGCTTTTTTGGTAACAGTAATGTATATTTTTCTATTCTTTTTTACAAAAGATTCCGCTTTAGGATTTTGATCTATTACAATTCCTTTAGGCTGTTTTTCTACATAAACGGAATCTAGAATTTCGTAGCGTAATTCTTTCTCTTCTAATAAAGCAATAACTTCCTCTTCACTTAATCCTTCTAAAGAGGGAACAGTAACACTTTCGCCATGTAAGGTATAACTTGTTAAGTAGCTAGAAAAGCTATAAAAAGCAATAATAATTAGAATAATTGCTGCAACTAAGTTGATTAAAAAAAGTTTACTGAATATAAATTTTAGCATTTGTATTATTCTTTTAGTTTAGAAATTTTAGGATTAACCTTCGGCTACTAATAATTCTTCAGCAAGGTCTTTTTCAATTTTTAGGTTGTCAATAATAAATTCCTGACGCTCAGGAGTATTTTTACCCATGTAAAATTCTAACATTTCTTGAATGGGTGTGTTTTTTCCAATGATTACAGGGTCTAATCGAATATCTTTACCAATAAAGTGTTTAAACTCATTGGGTGAAATTTCGCCCAATCCCTTAAATCGGGTAATTTCAGGTTTTCCTCTAAGTTCTTTCATGGCATTTTGTCTTTCTTCTTCAGAATAGCAATAAATGGTTTTAGATTTATCTCTAACTCTAAAAAGAGGAGTATCTAAAATATAAAGATGCCCGTTTTTAATAATATCAGGAAAGAAAGATAGGAAAAAAGTAATGAGTAGTAAGCGGATGTGCATTCCATCAACATCGGCATCGGTAGCAATTACAATGTTGTTGTATCTTAAATCGTCTATGCTTTCTTCAATGTTTAATGCTGCTTGAAGCAAGTTAAACTCTTCATTTTCATACACTATCTTTTTGGTCAACCCATGAGAGTTTAGCGGTTTTCCTTTTAAACTAAAAACAGCTTGCGTATTTACATCTCTCGATTTAGTGATAGAACCCGAAGCTGAGTCTCCCTCAGTAATAAAAAGTGTTGTTTCTACTTTTCTTTCATTGTCTTTGGTATCATTATAATGTAGTCTGCAATCTCTTAGTTTTTTGTTGTGTAAAGAAGCATCTTTGGCTCTTTTTTTAGCCAATTGCTTAATCCCTGCCATATCTTTACGCTCGCGTTCCGATTGCAATATTTTTCGTTGAAGCGCTTCAGCCGTTTCAGGGTTTTTATGTAGAAAATTATCTAATTCTCTTTTTAAGAAATCAGTGATAAAAGCTCTCATAGAAGGGCCATCAGGACCAACTTCTGTAGAACCCAGTTTAGTTTTTGTTTGAGATTCAAAAACCGGTTCCATTACTTTAACGCTAATTGCCGATACAATAGAAGAGCGAATATCAGAGGCGTCATAATCTTTTCCGTAAAATTCTCTAATGGTTTTTACTAAAGCAGTTCTAAACTCAGTTTGGTGTGTTCCTCCTTGTGGTGTATATTGTCCGTTTACAAACGAATAATATTCCTCTCCATAAGATTCTGTGTGGGTAATAGCAATTTCAATATCTTCGCCATGTAAGTGGATTATTGGATAAAGTGGTTTATTAGAAAGGTTTTGTTCCAACAAATCTTTTAAACCATTTTCTGATTGGATTTTTTCTCCATTAAAATAAATGGTCAGTCCGGTATTTAAAAAAGCATAATTCCAAAGCAGTTTTTCTATGTGCTGGTTTCTGAAAGTATAGTTTTTAAAAATAGTTTCATCGGGAATAAAAGTAATTTTTGTTCCTTTTCTATAAGATGATTCTTCAATTTCGTAGTCGTTAACCAGCTCACCTTTTTCAAATTCTACTTTTTTGATTTTTCCATCGCGAACAGATTCTACTTTAAAGTAGGAGGAAAGAGCGTTTACTGCTTTTGTTCCAACACCATTTAACCCAACAGATTTTTTAAAAGCCTTAGAATCGTATTTTCCACCGGTGTTCATTTTAGAAACACAATCAATAACTTTTCCTAAAGGAATACCACGACCATAATCTCTAACTTTAACGGTTTTATCTTTAATGTTTACTTCTATGGTTTTTCCGTTTCCCATTACATATTCATCAATAGAGTTGTCAAAAACCTCTTTAATTAATATGTAAATACCATCATCGTAAGCAGCACCATCACCAAGTTTACCAATATACATACCTGGTCTTAATCGGATATGTTCTTTCCAATCGAGCGATCGGATATTGTCTTCGCTATAAGTTACTTCGTTTTCCATGAGTTTATTTGTGGTTTAAAGTTCGAAATTAAACAAACTTACCGTTTTGTCAACGCTTTTTGTATGTGGGTTTTCAAGAGATTTATTAACAATAAAATCTTCAGTTATTTTTAAAATAAGTTAGCTCATCTTCATCAATCATTTCTGAAAAAATAGGAGAGGAGTTAATTATTGGAGCTTTTAAGCCTTTTTCAAAAGTTTTATTTCCGATAAAAACCCTAGCTTCATCCCATAAATTGGCATCAATATAACTTTGCAGTAGTTGAGTTCCACCTTCAATAATAATAGAAGTAATTTGTTGTTCAAATAGCTTGTCCATACATTGTTGCAACATACTTTTGGTTGGTTCTAATTTAATATATGTGATATTGTCAACAGTTTCATTCTTTATACTATTAAACACTATTGTTGGAGCTTCTTTATTAAAAATATTCAAATGGTTTGGAAGTCTTAAATTCAAATCTAACACTACTCGTATAGGATTTTTGCCTTTCCATTCTCTTACGGTGAGTGATGGATTATCGTTAAGTGCAGTATTAGTTCCAACCATAATAGCATGTTCTTCACTCCTCCATTTATGCACCAATGTTTTTGAAGCAGCACAGGTTATCCAATTATCTATTTCTTTATTTTGAGACCTATCAATATCTATAAAACCATCTTGCGTTTGAGCCCATTTTAAAATAATATAAGGTCTTTTTTTATGATGAAAAGTAAAAAAACGTTTGTTAATGGCTATACATTCTTTTTCCAATATATTTAATGTTACTTTTATCCCCGCTTTTTTTAGTTTTTCAATACCTTTTCCGGCAACTTCAGCATAAGTATCTATACAACCAATTACTACATGAGGAATGTTGTGTTGAACAATTAAATCAGCACAAGGAGGAGTTTTTCCAAAATGAGCACAAGGTTCAAGACTAACATACATTGTACTTTCTGAAAGTAATGATTTATTGGAAACGCTATTTATCGCATTAACTTCTGCATGAGCTTCACCATAGTTTTTATGATAGCCTTCGCCAATTATGGTGTTTTTATGTACAATAACACAGCCAACCATAGGGTTAGGATATGCACTCCTTATGCCTTTTTTTGCAAGTTGCAGACAACGAAGCATATATGTTTCATGGCTTATCATAGGAGCACCAAAAGTAAGGTTTTTTACTAAAAATGTTTAGCTTTGTTTTTTTCTTAAAAAATCTAAAACATTATGGCAAAAAAATCTATTTTAACAGCAAAATCATTAAAATTTTTAGAGAATTATATTAATAATCCGGCTCCAACAGGATTTGAATCTGCAGGACAAAAAATGTGGTTGGAGTACGTTAAGCCTTATGTTGACGAGTATTTTGTAGATACTTATGGTTCAGTTGCGGCTATTGTAAACCCTAAAGCAGAATACAAAGTTGTAATAGAGGCACATGCTGATGAAATTTCTTGGTTTGTACATTATATTAATGAAAAAGGCTTTATTTATTTGCGTAGAAATGGTGGTTCTGATCACCAAATAGCTCCATCAAAAAGAGTAAATATTCATACTGAAAAAGGAATTGTAAAAGCAATTTTTGGTTGGCCGGCAATTCATACCAGAAAAGATGGTAAAGAGGAAGCCCCTCAGTTAAATAATATTTTCTTGGATTGTGGATGTACAACTAAAGAAGAAGTTGAGAAGTTGGGGATTAGCATCGGTGATGTTATTACTTATGAAGATGAATTTATGGTATTGAACAAAAATTATTTTGTTGGACGTGCTTTAGATAATAGAATTGGTGGTTTTATGATAGCTGAAGTTGCTCGTTTATTGAAAGAAAACAAACAAAAGTTACCATTTGGTTTATATATTACTAATTCTGTTCAGGAAGAAGTTGGGTTAAGAGGAGCAGAAATGATGGTTCAAAACATTAAGCCAAATGTGGCTATTGTTACAGATGTTTGTCATGATACACAAACGCCAATGATTAATAAAATTGAGCAAGGAGATAATCATGCTGGTAAAGGACCTGTATTAACTGTTGGTCCGGCTGTTCAAAACAATTTATTAAAACTGATAAAAACGACAGCCAACAAAAAGAAAATACCTTTTCAGCTAGCTGCTGCATCAAGAGCAACAGGAACAGATACTGATGCATTTGCTTATGCAACAGGTGGAGTTGCTTCGGCATTAATTTCTTTGCCGTTAAGATATATGCACACAACAGTGGAAATGGTACATAGAGATGATGTTGAAAATGTAATTCAGTTGATTTACGAAACCTTATTACAACTAAAAAACAATCAAGATTTTAGATATTTGAAATAATATTTAAAAAATTAGATTAAAAAGAAACGCCTTGAATTATTCAAGGCGTTTTTTTTTTGTTTTGTTATAAATGTTGATAAAGCTTAAGCTAATACTTCTTTTACTTTATCAGCAGCTTCTTTTAATAAAACTGCAGAGTGTACTTTCAATCCTGAATCATCAATTAATTTTTTAGCTTCTTCAGCATTAGTTCCTTGTAAACGCACAATAATTGGAACATTAATGTCACCAATGTTTTTGTAGGCATCAACCACACCTTGAGCAACTCTATCACATCTTACAATGCCACCAAAAATATTTACCAAAATAGCTTCTACTTTGTCATCTTTTAAAATCATTCTGAAAGCTTTTTCAACTCTTTCAGCATCAGCAGTACCACCAACATCTAAGAAGTTAGCAGGCTCACCACCAGAAAGTTTAATAATATCCATAGTTGCCATTGCTAATCCTGCTCCATTTACCATACAACCAACGTTTCCGTCCAGGTTTACATAGTTCAACCCTGCTTTTTTCGCTTCTACTTCAACTGGGTCTTCTTCAGAGATATCTCTCATTTCTGCAATATCTTTATGTCTAAACAAAGCACTTTCGTCAATACTTACTTTAGAATCAACAGCAATAATTTTATTATCAGAAGTTTTTAATACAGGGTTAATTTCAAACATAGCAGCATCAGTACCTTCGTAAGCAGCATAAAGAGCAAAAACAAATTTTACCATTTGTTTAAAAGCTTCTCCTGATAAGCCTAAGTTGAAAGCAATTCTTCTTGCTTGAAACCCTTGTAAACCAATTTTAGGGTCTATTTCTTCTTTGAAAATAAGTTCAGGAGTTTTTTCAGCAACAGCTTCAATATCCATTCCTCCTTCAGGAGAATACATAATAATGTTTCTTCCTGTTTCTCTGTTCATTAAAACAGACATATAAAATTCTTCAGGTTGTGCTTCTCCCGGATAATAAACATCTTGAGCAATTAGTACTTTGTTTACTAATTTTCCTTCGGCTTTGGTTTGTTTAGTAACCAAATGTCCGCCTAAAATAGCTTTTGCAATATCATGTACTTTGTCTAAGCCTTTTGCTAATACTACACCATGAGAACCTGTTTCGGTTACAACACCTTTTCCTCTACCACCGGCATGAATTTGAGCTTTTACTACAAACCACTCAGAGCCTGTTAAACGATTTACTTCTTTAGCAGCTTCTACCGCTTGTTCAGGGTTGTCAGCAACAACACCTTCTTGAATGGCTACGCCATATTTTTTCAATAATGATTTACCTTGATATTCGTGTATGTTCATGATATATTATATTTTCAAATTTTTGAGTTTCAAAAGTAATTTTTTTTATCGGTTTTCAACGAGCAATTTATTAACAAATTTCATTTTTATTGAATAATCATATTTCTCAATATACCTAAGGCAGCAATGGCAGTACGCTCTATATTTATAGTTCTATCTTTTCCAAATTGAAAGATTTGGCTTACCACTTCATCTTCGGAAGCTACCGCTATCCAAACGGTGCCAACAGGTTTCTCTTCTGTTCCGCCTAAAGGTCCGGCAATGCCTGAGGTAGCAATGCTATAGTCGGTTTTTAATTTGGTTCTAACTCCAATAGCCATCTGCTCTACTACTTGCTGACTAACTGCTCCGTATTGTTTAATATCATTAGCATTTACACCCAAACTTTCTATTTTGGTTTCATTAGCATAGGAAACTATTGCTCCTTGAAAATAATCGGAAGCACCTGAAACTTGTGTAATTAAATGGGCTATATAACCACCTGTACAACTTTCGGCAGTAGAAAGTGTAGCGTTTTTTTTACGTAATAATTCTCCAATAACCACTTGTAATTCATCTTCGGTTAAGGAAAATATATGCTCGCCTATAATTTTTTTGACTTTTTTTATTTGTAGGTTTATTGCTGTTTCCAATTGGTCTTTATTATTACCTATTGAACTTAATCTTAACTTTACTCTTCCGGGAGAAGGTAAATAAGCCAACTTAATAGTATTAGGTAAATTGTTCTCCCAATTTTCCAATTTTTCTGCTAACTGAGATTCGGGAATTCCTTGTGTATAAATCATTTTATGGACTATAACAGGTAGCTCAAATTTTTCTTTTAACCAAGGAATTACGGTGTTAGTTGTCATGGCTTTCATTTCGTAGGGAACACCCGGCATAGAAACTATAATTTTCCCATCTTTTTCAAACCAAGTTCCGGGAGCAGTACCATTTTTATTACGAAGTACTTTTGCATTATCAGGAACAAGTGCTTGTTGTTTGTTTAGCTCATTCATTTCGTATCCTCTGCTAGTCATCATTTTTTCAATGTCTTGATAAACATCCTTGTTTATAATGAGTTTGCCACCAAAATATTCAGTAAGTATGTTTAAGGTTAAATCGTCTTTAGTCGGGCCTAATCCTCCAGTAATAATTACCACATTGCTATTTGCCAAGGCATCATTAAGGGCAGTAACTATGGCAGTTTTTTCATCGCTTACAGTAGTGTGTTGCCTAATTTGAAAACCAATAAGGTTAAGTTGTTTGGAAAGCCAATGTGCATTGGTATTAAGTGTTTGTCCGATTAATAATTCATCGCCAATGGAAAGAATATCTAATTTCATTAAGCAGCTAATTTTTAGAAGTAGCAAATTTAAGGATTAAAAA
>DATCTM010000101.1:0-42407 GCA_036567945.1 Vicingaceae bacterium | reverse complement strand
TCTAAACCTACTTTTGCTAATGTGCTGTGCAGTTCAAAAATCCAACGTTTTTTGGCATAAAAAGCTGAGGCAGTTATTTCTTTAAAATTTGCTCCTAGTGGATGAGCTAACGGAGCATTAAAATGCGCATAGTTTTGAAGCGTGCTTACATTGGTACTTCTATAAAAATAACTGTAAGTAAAAGGTCTTACTTCGTTATATTCTAATTGCAAACGCAATCTTTTAATGTTGAGTGGTTCTATAAATTTTAATCCGGCTTGAACTCCATATTTATTTGCCCACCAACCGTTTCCAGCTTTTAATTCTTCCAACAAAAATTCATCAAATAATAATTGTCCGTAAAAGATGTATTTTTTTAAGATACGCATTTTTATACTTCCGCCCATTAGTGCATTATCAGATGACCCCAAGGCATATTCTGTAGAACGTAAAAAGATAATTGGGTTTAAGTAAGACAAATCATAACCTCTATAAAATTCTTTTTCTTGAGATTGAAAAACAATGCTTTCAAAAAAGCCTAAGTTCAACCATTTGGTAACGTTCATGCTTAAGTAGTGGGTGGTAGCAAACTTTTGCATGTAATTGTTGTAAATTCCATCAGTAAAACGAATATCCTGATGATTGGAATACAATGCCATGTATTTAATTTTCCAAATATTGGCAGTAACTTTTAAGTAAGGATAACTGTTGGCAAAATCAGATAATAAAAGTGAGCGATAACCATCACCAATAAAATGTTTGCCGTAACCTGCTTGTACAGTAAAAACATCATTTGGTGTAAAGGTTAAGTTTCCTTGAGAAAAAATAGCAGCATCATTTTTTGTATAACCATATCCTGGACTAATATTTTTGCTTTGAATCATTGCATCAATATGGCTAGGATAGGTGGAATAATCGTAAAGAAAAGCAAATTCGGCACTCCATTTTTCGCCTAAAGCAGTTTGTAGCTGAACTCCGGCACTAGTTTCCAATAAGTTTTCACTGTAATTGTTAGCTTTTTCTAGAGTGCTTATGGCGTTAACAATGGGATTTACAGCAAGATAGAAATCACCCTTTTTTTCGATAAGATGTTGATTGAATAATTTGTTTACAAACCCTTTTGAAGTGCTTAATTGCAATTGAGAGATGGTAGTATCGTAAGGAATAATTCTGTCAACTTCTTTTTTGTTATAAGGTTTTATTGCTGCATGAAAATCAACAGCGGTATCTAAATGATTTAAATACAGGTATTCAAAAGTACGTTCGTTATTAATATTAAAATTTTGTGCTAATACAGATTGAAAAGCACTTAATAATAAGAATATATAGAGAAGTACTCTCATTTTTTCTTTTTCAGTTTAAATAAGAAAGGAATTTGAGTAGATAGAATTACAAAGGCTGTAAGTGTAATAAAAGCGTAACTTGGGTTGAATTGTTGAGCAAAAACAGCACCTCCAACAATTAATAAATTAAACAGATAAATAACAATTACGGTTTGTCTGTGCGATAATCCTAAATCTAATAACCTGTGATGGATGTGATTTCTGTCAGCACGAAAAGGAGAAACACCACTTAAAATTCTGATGGTAAACACCCTGATAGTATCCACTAAAGGATATACCAAAATAGACATGGCTAAAATGGGTTTAGAAATATTTTGAATAACATCGGGTAAATCGGTGGCTTTGTATTCGACCATTTCAATGGCTAATACAGCCATTAAGAAACCTATTGTAAGTGACCCTGAATCGCCCATAAATATTTTTGCAGGATTAAAGTTAAACCTTAAAAAACCTAATAGACTTCCTGCTATAGCAAAAGATAAAATAGCGTAAATCCAATCGTTGGCAAAATAAAACCAGCACCCGAAAAAAGAGGCAGCAATTAATCCTATTCCTGCAGCCAGACCATCAACTCCATCAATTAAATTAAAAGCATTTATAATTACAATATAAGTAAACACCGAAAGCATAATTCCTGCATATTCGGGAATTTCTCTTATGCCAAATAAGCCGTGCAAACTGGTAAGTTTAACATTAGCCATAAAAACCATAATAAAAGCACAGAACAAATGTGCTGCTAATTTTTTTGCAGGTGCAGTACCAATAATATCGTCTTTCATTCCCACAAAAAACATGATAAGCATGGAAGGGACAAGGTATTTAATTACGCCCATTTCGTTTATAGGAAGCCAAAGTAAAAATGAAAAAAGTATTCCGGCAAAAATCATCATTCCGCCCATAGATGGTGTTTTTTGGCTGTGAATTTTTCTGCTTTCTGTTGGGTCATCAAACAGGTGCTTCATTTTAGCAATAGTAATGAAGGATGGTGTTGCAAGCAACACAATCAAAAAAGACGTAATTATCGGTAAAATGATTTCCATAATTAAATATCGCTGTATAAATTTCTTAATGAAGTTCTTAATGCAAAGTAAATATAATTTGTTTTGTGTTCTCCAAAATCAGTTGTTAGTGTTCTTTGGGAGATGCCTAACATTAACGCCATATTATTTTTTGGATTAATTAAAAAACCGGCATGTGCCTGAATGTTTATTAAATCTGCTGTTTCCGGAACGATTGAAATAGTATTTTCGTTGCTTACAAATATGTTATTTCCTTGAGAGTTTAGTTTAGCATAATTTACTTTTGTTTGCACAAATAATCGTTTGTATTTATAATTCATTATCCCAACCATTTCGTCAAAGTTAGCTCCATAAGGATGAGCTAAAGGTTCATTAAAATGCGAATAATTTTGTAGTGCAATAGCATTGCTGTAAGTGTAGGGTTCTACATGGTTATATTCGGCTTGTAAGGTTAACCCCGTAATGCCAAAAAACTTTACTCCTGCTTGATAACCTGTTTTTGTATGGTTTTTATTACCATCATATAATAACTGACCGTAAATAATAGTGTTGATTGGCAATTTAATTTTTGCGTTAAGACCCAATTGAGAATTGTTTTTACCATCAAAACCTGTAACCAATGTATTCGCAAACAATACAGGGTTTAACTGCATAAAATTGTAAGGTTTTGTACCACTGCTGTCTTCTGTTTGCCATATTGTTGATTCAAAAAAACCTAAATGTAGCCATTGAGTAGCTATCCAACTTAAATAATGTACTGACATACTTTTACGCATAAACAATTCTTCGGGAGTTGAACCTTGTTCTCTTCTATCGAGACTTGATAACCCGGTGTTTACTTTGGTATATTGAAATTGATTTTTCTTACCAAACCAAGCTGTGGCTTTATAATATGGATAATGAAAAGCGTAATCGGAAAGTAAAATGGAACGATATCCATCACCTACAAATTGCTTGTCGTTGCCTAATTGAAAGTTAAGTCGTTTACTAGGAGAGTAGGAAATATAAGAAGTAGCCGAATTATAATCAAAACCATTATCTTTAAAACGCTTTACTCTTCCTTGTCCGGGAACAACATTGGTTGAACGTACATAAGCTGCCATATAATCTGGGAAAACAGCTTGATTTTCGTACAACGCAGTTTGAAAAGAAAATTTTTCACCAATATGTCCTTTAGCAATAATTCCTCTTGTATTTACATAAAGAGCTTGGTCTTGGTTTGTATCTTCGCCATCTTGTCCCATTTCTATATTAAGCAAAGGATCTATAGTAAGGTAGAAATCGCCTGTATCAACTCTCACAAAATTTTCGTGAAATAGTTTTCTGGAAAACCACGATTTATCTTCAAAATAAGTTTTATTTACATTGACGAGGTAAGCATCTTGCTCATGGCTTTTAAGCAAAGAAAAGCTATCAGTTATTACTTTAGATTGTAGAATAGGTAGAAAAGAAGTGTGAACATTATTATCTAATGCATTAAATTCTTTTTGGTTAACCAAATTAAATTCTCGGTTAAGTGGCAAATTAAGTTGCTGACTAAAAGCTAGTTGGGCAGTAAGCAAAAAAAGTAAAAAAATTATGCCGATTTGCTTATTCATTAGTTTTAATACTGAAAACAGTGATAATGTGTTGCTTAAAAATAAAGCACCAAAGCTAATGAACTTTTTTAAGATATGTATCAGCTGTGCTGATTAATAATTTGTACTAACTGATTGGCATCTACCACACCTGATTGTCGCCAAAGCTGTTTGCCATTTTTAAATAAAATTAGTGTGGGAACACCTCTTACCTGATAAGCTGTAGCAGCTTGTTGGTTTTTATCTACATCAATTTTTAAAACACGGGCTTTGCCTTGTACTTGTTTTGCCACCTCATCCAAAATTGGCGACATGGCTTTGCATGGGCCACACCAAGTAGCAAAGAAATCTACTAAAACGGGTCGGTCGGAATTAATTATTTCATTAAATGTTGCCATGATAAATTAATTTATTTAAAAGTGATACTCCAAATCCCTCTAAACTCATCAATATCAAAATTAACTGCTTTATCGTTAGGATAAAGTGCCAAAATAGATTTGTAATCGGTTTCGCTTACCGTTTTTCCAACTGTTCCGTGGCAAGTAACACAAAGCGGTTGTAAATGGATAGGAGCGTAAAAGCTTACTGTATTATCGGTATTTCGTTTTACTTCAGGAAATAAATCTTCAGTAGTTTTTGAAGCGTTCAGATAGTAATCAATCATTTCTTGTTCGGAAGCATTGGGTTTGTTTTTCTCATTTCGTAGTTTGTGGCTGGTTCTTTTAATGTTAACATCATAATGTTTTGAAACCGAATCAACAATAACACTTTCATTTACATTACAGAATTTAATAGCATTGGTTACACCACCTTCGCTCATGGCTTTTTTTAAACTTCCGCTCAACGCCTTAAATGTTTGTTGAGCAATTTCTTGTCCTTTTAGTGTGTAAGCTTGACTTTCTTCTATGGTAAGTTCTTCAACACCTTCAGCAATTTGCTTCGGTTGTTCTTCCATTGTTGCAACTTTTTGTTGTTCGGCAGTTTTTTCATTGCCACAAGCTAGTAATGCTGTAATGGCAGTAGTATACACTAAATAGGAAAGTTTATTCATGGTCTGTTTTATTTTCTTTTTTGTTAAATTTATCGTTAGCAAAATCGCCCACTAACCAACCCATAAATGCTCCATAGGCAGCTGTTCTGTACCAAACTGAAGTAATGGCACATGAGCCACTTTCACAACCGATAAAATACCAATATGCATATCCGGCAGCAGCACCTAAAAAAGCTACAAGAAAAGAAATTTTATGGTTTTTTATCCAGTTGAGCATAAGAAGTTAATTAATGATAACACAAAGTTACTCAATTTCCAATACCTATTAATTGTTGGATTTGAATTTAACTTATTTTAAAAGTTGTAAATTAGCCGACAAGATTTAAAACAACACAAAACAACAGTTGAATTTTCCGTTTTACATAGCAAAAAGGTATTTTATTGCAAAGAAATCGCATAATGTTATTAATATTATTTCATGGATTTCGGTGCTTGGTATTGCTGTAGGAACGTTGGCGTTGGTAATTGTACTTTCTGCTTTTAACGGACTGGAAGATTTGGTGGAAAAGCTTTATGCTTCATTCGATCCGGATATAAAAATTGAAGCTACTAAAGGAAAAACATTTGAAGTGACCGATTTTCCTAAAGACAAAATTTTGCAATTAGATGAAGTTGCATTTTATAATCATGCTGTTGAGGATGTAGTGTTGGTGAAATACATGGAAAAACAAACCATTGCTACTTTAAAAGGTGTTGAACCGCAGTTTTATGAAATGACCGGTTTAGATACATTAATGATTGAAGGACAAGTGATGAAGGGTGATTCTAACAAAATAGTTTTGGGTTATGGAATTGCTGATAAATTATCTTTGTATTTACATAATATGGTGGTGGAACAAGTGAGTATTATTGTCCCGAAAAAAGGTTTAGCAAAAGCTTTTATTCCAACAGATGAGTTTACCCGAAAATTTGCTATTCCAACAGGTATTTTTTCTGTCAATCCTGATTTTGATACTAAATATGTAGTTACTCCTTTAAGGTTTGCTCAAAAAGTACTTTCTTACGAGGGAAAAATATCATCTGTAGAGTTAGGATTGAAACCGGGAGTAAATCATGAAAAAGCAAAAGAGAAAATACAAGCTATTTTGGGTGATGATTATGTAGTAAAAACTCGTCACGAATTGAATGAGTTAATATTTAAAACCAACAAAACTGAAAAATGGATTACGTTCCTTATCTTAACTTTTATATTGGTAATTGCTTCTTTTAACATTATTGGTTCACTTACCATGTTGATTATTGATAAGAAAAAAGATATTTGGATTTTACGTACTATGGGAGCTTCCAGAAAAACTATTAAGCAGGTATTTTTTATGGAGGGAATGATTATTAATTTAGCCGGAGCCATTTCCGGGATGGTGTTGGGAGCTATTGTTTGTTGGTTACAAATACAGTTTGGTTTATTAAGGTTGGAGGGTAGTGTGGTAGAATTTTATCCTATAAAATTAGAGTTGTTAGATTTTATTTATATTACTATTATTGTTTTGATAATTGGTTTTTTAGCTTCTTGGTATCCGGTAAGAGTGCTTACTAAAAAGCATCTTTAATAACTCAATGCAGTAGAAATTTCATCTAAGGTTTGAAATAAAATTTTGGGATTAGTTTCGGTAACTAATTTTATTCTGAATTCTTTTAAGTGAGGAATTCCTTTAAAATAATTAGCGTAATGTCTTCGCATTTCAACAACACCTAATTTTTCGCCTTTCCATTTTATAGACATTTCTAAATGGCGTTTGGCAACATTTATACGTTGTTCTATGGTTGGCGGAGCAAGATGTTCTCCGGTAGCCATAAAATACTTAATCTCATTAAAAATCCAAGGATAACCAATACTTGCTCTACCTATCATTACACCATCAATACCATATCTGTTTTTATTTTCTAATGCTTTTTCGGGGGTGTCGACATCTCCATTTCCAAAAACAGGAATATGCATTCTTGGGTTGTTTTTTACTTCACCAATTAAGGTCCAGTCAGCTTCTCCTTTATACATTTGTTTTCTGGTTCTGCCGTGAATAGAAATAGCCTGTATGCCAACATCTTGCAACCTTTCTGCTACTTCCACAATGTATTTGGTGCTTTCGTCCCAACCTAAACGGGTTTTTACGGTAACAGGCAAATGCGTAGATTTAACAATTTCGGCAGTCATTTTTACCATTTTAGGAATATCTTGCAAAATACCCGCTCCGGAACCTTTACAGGCTACTTTTTTTACCGGACAGCCATAATTAATATCAATAATATCGGGATTAGCTTGGGTGGTTACTTCTGTTGCCTGGCGCATGGATTCAATATCATTCCCGAAAATCTGAATTCCAATGGGGCGTTCGTATTCAAAAATATCGAGCTTTTTTACGCTTTTTGCGGCATCTCTAATCAATCCTTCCGAGGAAATAAATTCTGTGTACATTAAATCAGCACCATTCTCTTTACATAACGCACGAAAAGGGGGGTCGCTAACATCTTCCATTGGAGCAAGTAAAAGTGGGAACTCACCAAGTTCTATATCGCCTATTTTTGCCATTGATAATAAAAATTAGGACAAAATTAAGGAAATAAGATTGATGAATGTTTAAAAGGTTTGAGGTTTAACTTTGTTGAACTCACAAGTTCGTTTGCAGTTCGAGGGGTTTAATAATTCTCTCACTTACTAGATCAATTAACTCTCTTTTTTTCTTAGAATTCCTAAAATTTCTATGATATTGCCATTTTCATCTAGGCGTGGGAACACTTTTTCTTGAATCCAAATGTATTTATCTTTACCAAGTGGTTTTACTCGATAATTGAACACAGCAGCTTTTTTATCATTAAAAAACTGATCTTTTTCTTTTTTTATTTTAGGGACATCTTCAGGATGGTATAACTCAGCTACCTTTTCCTGAATCTCTTGAGAAACATTTTGGTGGGGTTTGATACCAAAAATTTCTTCAATAAAAGGACTTACATATTCAAAATCGGGGATATTCCCTTTGGAGTAGTTTGCTAAATAGATAAATTCATCCAAATTATCTAAGATAAAACGGTATTTTTCGCTGTTCTTAGCTATTTTTTCATCGTACTTTTTCTTTGCATCAATATTTCTTATTTGTAATAAGTAATAGTTGTTTTTGGCAGCATTAAATGGTGACAAGGTTAAATGCCCCCAAAATATTTCTCCGGATTTGGTTCTAAATTGTATTTCATCACTAAAATAACCATAATCAGTAATCTGTTGTTTAATTTCTGTACGATTTTGCTGAATGTAGCTCTCGTCTGCAAATAAGGTTTGATAATTAGTTTTAATAATGTCTATTGCATTATTTAAAGCAAAAATTTGGGAAGTCCGCTCGTTTGCATCTTTAATTTCTTTTGAAAAGTAATCCACCAATAAAAAAGCATCATTAGTGGTGTTAGCTATAGACTTTAAAATAGAGGCATTACTATCTATGGTTCGAATTAAATTTCTTCGTTGAAGGGTCAATATAAAACTCAGTATAAATGAAAACAAAAACAAGGCAACGACTAACCCTATAAAACTTGAACTTTTAGTTGAAAGTAGCAGACAAACTACTAAAAATGTAAAAACTAATCCAAAATAAATAGCTAATTTTTTATTGGTTGGAATAGTAAATAACATTAGGTTTAAAATAACCATCATGAGTAAACTGTAGTTTGCTTCAAAATCTAATTTGTACCCTATAAATATAGTAAAACATGCTGAAACTATTAATAAATATAACAATAAGTTGTATATAGACCTACTGCTGATTTTTACATAAGAAATTGCATAAAAAACTATACAGGCAGCCGGCAAGCTAAAGGCCATCAATAAGTTAACCGCATCATTGGTAAATAAACAAGTAAAACTAGCATAAGTAAAGGATATAAAAAAAGCACCGATAGCTCCCATTCGAGCCATTTTCTTACTTTTCGTAGCAAAACCACTACTGTTATTGTTAGTTTGGAAAATGTTTAACGCCATAGTTTTTGTGAATTAGGTTTTAACGAGTATAAATATACATAATTCAGTTTTAAAAAGACAAATTAATTTTTCTGAGTCTTTGCGATTAAGTTCCTAACCTACTAAATTTTTAATCAAATCGAATGGCTTTTATAGGTGATATTTTAGATACTACTAATGATGGAATAATTAGCATTAAAACGCATACGAACAAAGTACCTGCATTAAGCAATAAAATATTGATAAGTTCAAGTTTTATAGGAACGACAGGCACAAAATAAGACTCTTCGGGAAGTTTTAAAAAGCCAAACTGAAGTTGTAACAAACACAAGCCAATACCAATAATGTTTCCCCAAAACAATCCTCTTATAATTAGGTAAACAGCATTGTAAATAAAAATTTTTCTCACACTCCAGTTACTCATACCCATAGCTTTTAGAATTCCTATGGTCCTAACTCTTTCTAAAATAAGAATAAGCAATGCTGACACAATGTTAATAATAGCAACTACTAACATTAAAATAATAATAATAACCACGTTTAAATCTTGTAATTCCAACCAATTAAAAATATCAGGGTTTTGTTGTTGTATAGTTTTAGAATGTAGGTCATAGCCGATATTTTCATAAATAAATTCATCCAACTTATCTAAATCTTTAAATTTATCTATAGTAATTTCAAATCCGCCTACTTGGTTGTTTGTCCAGCCGTTTCTTTTCTGAATATGAGCTATATCGGTGAGCACAATAATATTATCAAATTGTTCCAATCCCGATTGGTAAATTCCTGCAACAATAAAATCTTTTGGACGTAATTGTCCGTTTTCCTGAATAAAGTAGATGAACATTTTATTACCAACATCTAATTGCATTTTATTGGCAATGGTTTTAGAGAGCAAAATACTATCAGCAATAATAGAGTCATTAATACTAAAAGTTTTGCCTTTCTTTAGTTTGTCATTGAAAAAACTCCAATCGAAATCGCTACCAACACCTTTTACAACAACACCATAAATCTCTTCTTTGGTTTTAATAATACCTGCTTTGGTAGCAAAAACCTGTATATGATTAACTCCTTCCACTTCTTCTATTGCAGGATAAAAATCTTGGTCTTTATCAATAGGACTTGCTTCGTAGGTATTGTGTGAATCGTAACTGGTAATCTGAATATGACTTCCAAAACCGATAATTTTATTGCGAATTTCCTCTTGAAATCCTCTAACGATGCTCAAAGAAGTAATCATCACTATCATCCCCAACGAAATGGCAATAATGGCTATTTTTATTATTGGTTGTGTAAATTTATTGGACTTGCTGTCTCCCTGTATTATTTTCTTAGATATGAAATACTCCAGATTCATAATGGTGTTTTAAGTCTTTCTATTTGTAGGGATGAGCAATTTAATTAACTTTACATCTTAAAGTAATAAACAAAAATAGTAAAACTTAGTTGATGTCTGTGAAACGAGTTACAGAAGTTGTTTAAAGTCCCCATAATAAATTAAAATAATCATGAAACAAACCTTTTACATACTGTTTTTTATCTTTTTTTATTCTAGTTGCGATGCTCAGCAAGATAAAAAGATGCCTGAAAACATGCAGGCGGTAACTATATCTAAAGCTATTGTAGAAAAACCTGATTTGCCAATTATTACCGGAGCTGCACAAACAGCAAATTACCTTCCTTTATTGCAAAATAAAAGAGTGGGCATTGTTGCTAACCATACTGCTGTTATTAATAAAATACACTTGGTAGATAGCCTTTTAAGCTTAAAAATAAATGTGGTAAAAGTGTTTAGTCCTGAGCACGGCTTTAGAGGGAAAGCTGATGCCGGAGAAAAAGTAAATTCAGCAACTGACGAAAAAACAAAACTTCCTATTGTTTCGCTTTACGGAAGTAATAAAAAACCTACTAATGAGCAAATGCAAGGCTTGGATGTAATCGTTTTTGATATTCAGGATGTTGGAGCAAGATTTTACACTTATATTTCTACCATGCATTATGTGATGGAGGCTTGCGCTGAAAATAATATTCCACTAATTATTTTGGATAGACCGAACCCTAATGGACATTTTGTTGATGGCCCAATTTTAGAAGAAAAATACAAATCGTTTATTGGAATGCACCCTGTGCCAATAGTTCATGGAATGACGGTAGGGGAATTTGCTCAAATGATTAATGGTGAAAAATGGTTGAAAAATGGCGTACAATGTGATTTAACAGTTATAAAGATGAAACAGTACGACCATTTAAGTGTTTATGAATTACCAATAAAACCTTCTCCTAACTTGCCGAATATGAGTAGTGTTTATTTGTACCCTTCTTTGTGTTTGTTTGAAGGTACACCTATAAGTGTTGGTAGAGGAACAGCATTGCCATTTCAGGTATTGGGACATCCAAAAATTAACTCAGAAAAATACAGCTTTACTCCTATAAGTATGGAAGGAGCCAAAAAACCAAAGTTAGAAGGGGAATTGTGTAAAGGTTATAATCTATCGGAATACGGAATAACCTGTATGCGAGGGTTAAAACAACTAAATTTATTTTGGTTGTTGGATATTTACCAAAACTTTCCTGAGAAAGAAGGCTTTTTTACCAGTTCATTTAATTTGTTAGCAGGAACTAACCAATTACAAGAACAAATTAAAGCAGGTAAAACCGAAAAAGAAATTTATGCCTCTTGGCAAGTAGGCTTGAAACAGTTTAAAATCACCCGAAAAAAATACTTGCTGTATAGAGATTTTGAGTGAGCTGATTTTAAACTCTTACGCCTATGATGCAAACATCATCCACTTGTTCTTCATTACCTTTCCATTTATCAAAGGCTTCATTTAGTAATTCTTTTTGTTCGTCCATAGTATTTTTTTGTAAACTTAAAAGCAATTGTTTTAGTTGTGAAGTTTTAAATTTCTTGCCCTTTTCACCTCCAAACTGATCTTGGTATCCATCAGTAAAAATATAAAGGGTGTCATTTTTAGTAAGATCGATTGTATGTGTAGTAAATGGTTGAGGGTTATCAGTTTTTCCAATAGGTTGTTTATCAGGTTTGTATTCTAAAAGTTCATTATTTCTAATTATCCATAATGGGTTGTTGGCCCCTGACCATTGAAGAATTGCTTTGCCTGAATTATTTTGAAAGTTTGTCAGGTCTAATTTACAAAGTGATATATCCATCCCATCTTTTACATCTTCTTCACTTTTCTCAAAACGTTTTACTACTAATTCTCTTGTCCGGTCTAATAATTTTCCTGTATCAGAAATGTGTTCTTCTAACAATGCTTTAGATAAAGCATTAGAACAAACCACCGAAACCAGTGCCCCCGGAACACCATGGCCGGTGCAGTCGGCTGCTGCAAAATATACGATAGCTTCTTTATTAGAAGGATTAGATAAATTTTCTAGCCAATAAAAATCTCCACTAACAATGTCTTTAGGTTTAAAAAACACAAAGCCATTTTTGAGGTTATCTGAAATTGAGTAACGAGAAGGTAGTATAGCTTCTTGAATGCGTTTAGCGTATTTTATAGAATCTGATATTTCTTTGTTTTTTTCTTCTAAAGCTTCTTTTTGGTAAGTTATTTCAGCATTTTTTTGGTGTAATAATTTATTATGTTTTTTTCTTTGTTGGCTACTTTTAAAAATAATTAGTACTAATGTTAATAATATCACCCCTAAACCTAATGAACCATAAAGTTGTAATGATTTTCTTTTATTTTCTTCATCTGCTTTTGCCAATTTCACATCTTTTAATGCGTTTGTTTTGTTAAGTAATTCAATTTCTTGTTGTTTCCTTTCGTTTTGGTATTTTTTCTCCATTTCATTAATTAACGCTGTATTTTTAGTATTAGTAACACTATCATTTAATGCGAGGTATTGAGATTGGTGATAATAAGCTTTATCAAAGGTTTTTAAGTTTTCATAAGTTAACGATAATCCTTTGTGAGCTTTTATAATATAGTCTACATATCCCGTTTCTTGTGCGTTACTCAAGGCATCTTGGTACAAAGCTAATGCTTGGCTATAATTTCCTTTTTTAGTATAAATTTTTGCTGCAGCAATTTGAGAAATAGCTAATTTGCCATGAGCTCCTATTTCTTTTTTAAGTTTAATTGACTTTAATGCATACTCTAACGATTTGTCATCATCTCCTGTTAGTTCAAAATTGACACTAAGATTATTGTAACACTGAGCAATCATAGGTTTATCTCCTAGCTCAATAAAAATCTCCAATGCTTCAAAAAACAATTTTCTAGCTTTTTCATATTCGTCTAAATAATCGTAAGCGGTACCGATACTTGTTAAAGATATGCCATATTGTTTTTGGTCTCCAATACTTTTTGCTTCTTTTTTTTGTCGTTCATAAATTTTTATAGCTTCATGGTAATTTTTTTGTCCCGAATAAATTAGTCCGATATTAGACAACGTGCCTATTGTCATTGAGGTATCTTTTAAATTTTCGTATATATTTAATGCTTGTAGATATAATTTAAGTGCTTCTGTAGGGTTACCTGCAATATCATACATTATTCCTGTATTATTATATGATTGACCTGCTCCTAAGCTATCTCCTATATCTATTCTTATCTTACCTGCTTTTTTAAAATGCTCACCTGCTTTTTCATAATTTCCGGAATAGTAATAAGCTACTCCTATGTCATTATAGCCTTCAGCTATTCCATTTTTATTTTTTAATTCTAGATGTACCTTTTGGGCTTTTTTATAATAATCAACAGCTAATGGGTAATTTCCTATTGATTGAGCAGTTAATGCATACTCACGATAAGCCTCTGCTAACCATTTTTTTTCTTTATGGTTTTTTGCTAAGGCTATTGCTTGGCTATTAAAATAATAAGCTGTATCTGGATTTTCTTTTCGATAAGATACTGCTAATTGTTCGTATGCAATAATCTTTGAAGTGTCTGATTCTGTTGTCTGTATGAAATTATAAAGACTATCTGAAACATTGTTAGCATTACACCAAAATGGAATAGTTAGTAATACAATTAAGAGGTTTTTCATGGGGACTAAAATAGACATTTTTATTATTTTCTAACTGAAAACGGAAATTCTATAAAATTTTTATACTGTTGAATATCTATATACGTTTTTATTTACAATTTCATAACACACTGTTAATTCTTGCATTACATTAAAAAAGGTAGTCTGTTAGTAGTTTTGAAATAAAAAACAATGGACAAATTTGAAATTAAAGAAGATACCCATACTCCCTTAGTTTTAATCAATTTCAAAACGGGAAACATCAAGTTAATAGGTTCTTCTACCCATTCAAAACCGGAAGAATTTTACCCTACAGTTTTAAAAATGCTTAAAAAGTATTTTGAAAATCCGGTAAAAAGTACCAAAGTTTTAATCGACTTAGATTACTACAATGATACTTCTTTCAATTATATTTTTCAATTGGTAGAATTAATTGTTGGATTAGAAAAATTCAATAGAACACAGCTTAATTTAGAGTGGTATTGCCACCCTGAAGATAGAGGAATATTGGATGATATCACTATGATTAGCTATCAGCTTCAATATCCCATAAAAGTGTTAACCTACGAGTTGGTTGGATAAAAGCCACCCCGAAGGGAGGGAGTTTCCATACTTTGGTGTGGATTAAGTAAGAACTTAGACCTCACCCTATAAACTCATAAATTTTTAATTCAATAACCTGGCTATCAAAATTTCCAGTTGTAAGTATTGATTTCCAATAAACAGTTAGAAAGTAAATCGATACTTCCTTGAATATCGTCTTTGTTTGCCATCTCAATTACTTGGTGTATATGTCTGGTTGGAATAGAAATAGCTCCTGAAATAGCTCCTCCGGCACTCATTCGTTGTATTCCGGCAGTATCTGTTCCTCCAGCCGTTAAAATTTCTTTCTGATAGGTGATTTTATGTTTTTTAGCAACACCTTCCATAAATTTCACCATTCTGTAATCGCAAATGGTAGAGCTGTCCATTACTTTTATGGCTGTTCCATCACCTAATTTGGTAATCATTTCTTCAGCTTTAGCTCCCGGCACATCATAAGCAATGGTGGTATCTAATCCAAATCCAAAGTCAGGTTGAATTTTTAATGATGCTACACTTGCGCCTCTAATACCAACTTCTTCTTGAACTGTGAAAACACCATACACATCATAAGGAACAGCTTGTTTTTTTAAGTCTCTTAGTGATTCAATAAGAATAAAAACTGCTAATCGGTTGTCTAACGATTTACAATTAACACAGTTGCCCATTTCTATAAGGTTCCTGTCTCTTGTAATTGGGTCACCAAGACTTACAATTTTTTCTACTTCTTTTTTGTTCATTCCTAAATCAATAAAAAAGTCGGTAGTTTTTAATTGTTTGGTTTTTTCTTCAGATGTCATAACATGAATAGGCTTAGAACCCATTACACCAATAACATCTTTTTTCCCATGAATGATAACTCTTTGTGCAGTTAATGTTTTCGGATCGAATCCTCCTAAGGTATGAAAACGTACAAACCCGTTATCATCAATATGGGTAACAATAAATCCAATTTCGTCCATGTGGGCGCCAATCATTACTTTTTTGGATTCTTTTCCTTTTTTAATAGCATAAACGTTTCCCATATTATCTACAGAAACTTCATCAACTAAAGGAGTTACCTCTCTAATTACAATTTCTCTAATACGTTGTTCATGTCCAGGAGCTCCGGCAGCTTCGGCAATTTCTTTAAGTAAGGTTATGTTTAATGACATACTATTATTTTTTTAATGTTTTTATTTTCTAATCAACAATGCTTAATTTCATCATATTTGTTTGTCCTTTCTCACTAATAGGCATACTCGCTAAGTTGATGACTAAGTCTTTAGATTTAATTCTTTTTTCTTTCTTTAAGATGTATTTGATATCAGCAATGGTATGATCGGTGCTTACAAACTTATCATAGTAAAAAACTTTTACTCCCCAAACTAAGCTCAACATGTTTAAAATATCTTTGTTTCCAGTAAAAACAAAAACACCAGCCCTTGGTCTAAAGCTAGATATTTTAAAACCTGTATAACCCGAAAAAGTCATGGTTACAATAGCTGCGGCATTTGTTCTGTGAGCTAATCTGCATGAGTTAAAACAAATAGAGTCTGTAATGTATCTTTCTTCATTATTTTCGTCTGGTGGATATTCGTAATGATAAAGCGAATCGCTAGTTTCTACATTTTCAATAATACTTGCCATAGCTTTTATTACTGCTACAGGGTGTTTTCCAACTGAAGTTTCTGCGCTAAGCATAACTGCATCAGCACCATCTAACACCGCATTTGCTACATCGTTAACTTCTGCTCTGGTAGGAGTGATATTTTCTATCATGCTTTCCATCATTTGGGTAGCAATAATTACAGGCTTAGCAGCTTGCATACATTTTTTCACTATCATTTTTTGGGTAAGCGGTACTTTATGGAAAGGAATTTCTACACCTAAATCACCACGAGCAACCATTATGGCATCCGTTTCTTTAATAATGTCATCAATTTCGGCTACTGCTTCGGGTTTTTCAATTTTAGCAACAATTTTAGCATTGCTTTTTGCTTTAGCAATAAGGTGTTTTAACTCAATAATATCTCTGGCATTTCTCACAAAGGATAAGCCTATCCATGAGATGTTCATGTTTAAAGCAAATTTTAAATCTTCTAAATCTTTTGCTGTTAAACTTGGTAAAGAAACTTTGGTATTAGGTAGATTAACACCTTTATTGGAGGATAATTTTCCGCCATGGATTACTTTGGTAATTACTTCGTTTTTTCTGTTAGTGGAAACTACTTCTAAAGCTAACTTCCCATCATCTAACAGTATTTTTTCTTTTGGTTTTACATCTTTAGGGAAGTTTTGGTAGCTGATATATGCTCTTTCGGCATTTCCTTCACATTTAGCTGTAGTAAGAATAAATTTACTACCATTTTTAAGCATTACACCATTGTTTTCAATTTTCCCTACTCTAATCTTTGGACCTTGTAAATCGGCTAAAATTGCTGTATGCGTACCTAGTTCGGTATTTATTTCTCTAATGTTATGGATTACTTGTTCGTGGTCTTCATAACTTCCGTGAGAAAAGTTTACCCTGCAAACATTTACTCCTGCTTTAATAATTTTTTTAAGCATTGCTTTTGAGGAGGTAGCAGGACCAATGGTCGCAACAATTTTTGTTTTTCTGTAGTTCATTAAAATAATAAGTTTTGTTTCGATTTAAGTTCGTTTACATCTATTCTGTGAGCAATAATAACAACATCTATTTCTTTAACTTTTTTGGTTAAATTTTCAACAAGTCTGTCGGTAACACTGCCTTTTAATACAAGAAAATAATCAATACTTTGTTTTTCACTAACTAAATAACCTTCACTACTTTTGTTGGCTATTACAAAATATTCTATGTTGTTGTCTTCGTCAATATATTCAAAAAACGGAAAGTTAATGATTTCGTTTTTTTTTTGTATTTCGTAATCTTCAATTCTTTTAAAGTTTGTTTTGAGGGCATTGTTTAATGACCAACAAATTCTATAATCTTTTGAATGACAACTAATTCCAATCAATTCAAAGTCGTACTCATTTTCAAGGCTAAACGTTAGTTTTGACATCGCTTTTTCCCTCTAATTTTAGATGTAAAGGTAGCAAATTTATGGGTTAATTCAGTATATTTTTATCGATTTTACCCCTATTATTTGAATGCAAAACCTACGTTAAAAGGTAAGTTTTAAAGAAGTTTTTTTGAAAAGTTTTTGTTTCCAGAGCTTAATCTTTTAAGTAAGCTATACACTTTAATTCTATGGCAATGGGAGAGGGAAGAGCACCTACTTCAACAGTAGTTCTACAGGGTTGATTTTCTTTAAAGTATTCAGCATAAACTTTGTTATAGGTTTTAAAGTCTCTTTTCATATCAGTAAGAAAAACAGTAACGTCTACTAAATCGTTCCAAGCAGCACCGGACTCCTCTAAAATTAGTTTTACATTATCGAAAACCGATCGACACTGAGCCTCAAAATCGAAAATTTCATAATTTCCGTTTTTATCGAATTTTAATCCCGGAATATTAGCTTCTTCACTACCTGAACCGGCAGCTCTAGGACCAACACCGGATAAAAAAAGTAAGTTACCTGCTTTTTTTGCATGAGGATAAAGCCCCATTGGTTTTGGGGCTTTATCTGTATTTATGCTGTTGTTCATTATATTTATGCTATTTTTTTATTCGTTACTAAGAATGATTTTTTGTAGCTCTTTTAATTTGTTATTTTCTTTTTTCAACTTTTCTGTCATTTCATTAATTTTATTTTGGCTATTTTTTATAGCCTCATCAACTTTATTGTCATTATTGGCAGGATCATTTTTTTGAGCTTGAATTTCTTCTAGATTCTTTTCTTCTTTTTGAATTTCTTCAACCATTGTTTGTATGTTTTTTTCAACTACTTCTTTATCTTTTTTAGCTTGAATTTTAGCATTGGCAGCTCTATCTTGACCAAACTCTTTACCTTCTAAATCTCCTTTATTTTTCCCATAAGCATTTCCGTTATTGGTTTTTTCTTCATTTTTATCGGTTGTTGCTTCTTTCTGTTTCTTTTCTTTTTTTATTTTAGTTTCTTTTTTTTCAACCTTCGCTTCATTTTTAGAAGCTTTGTTTTGGGCATTAACATTCATAGTAAGAGAAAAAATTAATGCAGTTGCAATTACAATTGTTGTTTTCATAATGTTGTGGATTTAGTTTATAATTTGATTTCTAATTTTAGTTACTTTATTAGCAATATTAATAAAGTCTTCTTGATTTTTAATTATAAAAATTTCATCTAATTGTTTTAATTGATTGTTTAAGTTGGCAATATTGTCGCTTTTAAAACTTTCTAATAAGTTAATTAACTCAACTAAAGATTGTTTTTGAGCATTAATTTTTTGTTTAATCAGACTGTTTTCAATGTCTTTTGCAGATTGACGAGTTCCTAAATATAAACCTTCTATCCAACCTCCTGCCAATACTAAAGCAGCCAATTCTTCTTGTTGCGTTGTTTTTAGGTAAGCATCTGCCTGTCTGTAACTTTGCTCTGCAATGGATAGTACAGAGTCTTTTATTTCTATGTTGTTTTCAATTCTTTCAATAGTAGCAACGTCAAAAACATTGGTTAAACCTAACTCTTCAGCTAATTTTTTAGAGCAATTAATATAAAGCATGCAGGCCTGTGTTTGGTCGAAAATGGTTGCATAACTTAAATCAACACCATAAATACCAAAGTTTAGTGCTTTTTGAGTGCTGGTAGTGTAGCTGTTTACATTTTCTACTGCATTAAGATAATTCTTATCATAAATAACACCTTCTGTTTTAAAGATTTCAGCAGCTTCTAAAGGTAGAGGAACTGTAGATAGTACTTTGTTTGAGGTTTCAACTCTTTTTTCGGTTCTAATTTCTATAGCTTCTTTATTTTCTATAATGCTTGTTTCTTCATCAGCACATGATGCTAGTAGTAACAAAAATAAAGTAGGAAGTAATAGAAAATTGTAACGCATAGTTTTAGTGGAATTTTTAACCATAACAAAGATAAAAAATTAAATGACGTACACAAATTTTGTTTTTATAGATATAAAATAACAAAGCCCATTAAGTAAATAATGGGCTTTGTAAAATTTGTAAAATTAGTTCAAATTAGAACCTGTCGGCATTCATCACTTTTGTCCAAGCATTTACAAAATCGTGTACAAATTTCTCTTTGTTATCGTCTTGAGCATAAACTTCTGCATAAGCACGTAATATAGAGTTGGAGCCAAAAATTAAGTCTACTCGTGTGGCAGTCCATTTGGTTGCCCCTGTTTTTCTGTCGACAATGTTGTATAAATTATCGTTAACGGGTTTCCATGCGTAATTCATATCGGTAAGATTAACAAAAAAATCATTGCTTAAAACGCCAGGTTTATCTGTAAAAACACCATGTTTGCTTTCTCCATAATTTGTTCCTAAAACTCGCATTCCGCCAATCAGTACTGTCATTTCAGGAGCAGTTAAACCCATTAATTGGGTTCTGTCCAATAACAATTCTTCCGCTTTTACAGTGTAGTCTTTTTTCAGCCAGTTTCTGTAGCCATCATGGATTGGTTCTAATACATCAAATGATGCTGCGTCTGTCATTTCTGCTGTCGCATCTCCTCGTCCCGGATTAAATGGAACTTTTATCTTTACTCCGGCTTGTTGAGCAGCTTTTTCAACTGCAGCAGTTCCTCCCAACACAATTAAATCGGCAATGCTTATTTTTTTAGATAACCCTGCCTGAATTTCAGTGAGCTTATTTAATACTTTTTGCAGTTTTTCCGGTTCGTTTCCTTCCCAATCTTTTTGGGGTGCTAAACGTATTCTGGCTCCGTTTGTACCACCTCTGTAATCAGATTTTCTAAAAGTTCTTGCACTATCCCAAGCAGTAGTAATAAGTTCAGTCTGGCTTAATCCGCTGTTTAGTAATTTAGTTTTTAAGTCTTCAATTTCTGAATCAGATAAGGTATAACTAACTGTTGGAACAGGGTCTTGCCAAATTAGGTCTTCCTTAGGTACATCTGCTCCTAAATAACGACTTTTTGGTCCTAAATCTCTGTG
Organism: Vicingaceae bacterium; assembly: GCA_036567945.1. GTDB lineage: Bacteria > Bacteroidota > Bacteroidia > Flavobacteriales_E > Vicingaceae > BRH-c54. The sequence goes on along the minus strand of DATCTM010000101.1, from coordinate 21,908 downwards.
CGTTAATTTAAACCATGCTCTTGCAAATACATCTTTAAAATATTCAGGGTCTTTATAAAATTGCTCTGAAATTTTTCTATACTCAGGATCCATTTTCATTGCCATATCAGCATCTGTCATTATTGGGTTTCTGCGAACATTTGGTATATGTGCATCAAAAGGTTTGTCTTCTTCCTTCATGTTGATAGGTTCCCATTGCCAAGCTCCGGCAGGGCTTTTTTTCAATTCCCATTCGTGATTTAACAATAAATGAAAATAAGTGTGGTTCCATTTATTGGGAGTCGTAGTCCAAGCACCTTCTAATCCACTAGTAACAGTATCTTCAGCATTTCCTTTGCCTTTTGGGTTTATCCAGCCAAAACCTTGTTCATGAATTTCTGCTCCTTCAGGACTTTCTCCTAAAATAGATGCATCACCATTTCCGTGTGCTTTACCAACGGTATGACCTCCGGCTGTTAGCGCTACTGTTTCTTCATCGTTCATAGCCATTCTTTTGAAAGTCATTCTAACATCTTGAGCAGTTTTTAGAGGATCGGGATTTCCATCAACACCTTCCGGATTTACATAAATCAATCCCATTTGTACGGCAGCTAACGGGTTTTCTAAAGATTCTCTGTCGGCATCGCTTGAATAACGATTTTTAGTTGCTGCCAACCATTCTTTTTCATTTCCCCAATTAATGTCTTTTTCAGGATGCCAAATGTCTTCACGACCACCGGCAAAACCAAATGTTTTAAATCCCATAGATTCGTAAGCCATATTTCCGGCAAGGATGTATAAATCTGCCCAAGAAATTTTGTTGCCGTATTTTTTCTTAATCGGCCACAATAATCTACGTGCTTTATCTAAGTTACCATTGTCGGGCCAGCTGTTTAGTGGTGCAAAACGTTGATTTCCTGTATTACTCCCACCACGACCATCAGCAATTCTATATGTTCCTGCAGCATGCCAAGCCATACGAATCATTAATCCGCCATAATGTCCCCAATCGGCAGGCCACCAATCTTGATTTTCGGTCATGAATTTTTTTAAGTCATTTTTTAATGCTTCTAAGTCTAGTTTTTTGAACTCTTCGGCATAGTTAAATTGATTTCCCAACGGATTGGTTTTGGTATCGTGTTGATGTAAAATATCTAAATTGAGTGCTTTTGGCCACCATTCCATTGTTGTGTTACTTGTTTCTGTGTTTGCCCCATGATGAAAGGGACATTTTCCTGTTGATTTGTCCATAATTTTGTTATTTAAGTTAGTTATTAAATTTCCCTGTTATCTGAAGTTTAACTTCTTGAATGTTAAAGTTTTTTATTTTATGTGTTTTAAAATAATTTTCAATGAGTTTGTTGAGTTGTTCATCTTCATAATCTTCAATACGGTCTGTTTCTGTACAATATAAATGATGATGGTTGGTTAAAACCGAATCGTAACGCATAATGTCTTTCTCTGTTTTCACTTTGCTTAGCAGCTTGTTTTCCACAAAAGAATCTAACACTTTATATACCGTACCAACAGAAATGTTGGGATGATTTTTTTTGATGTATGCTATTATATTTTCAGCTGTTGGATGGTTTTTTAAATGGGTAATGGCCTCAAAAATAGCTACACGCTGAGGAGTTACTTTTAGTCCTTTTTCTTTTAATGCTTTTCTGAAAAATTCACTCATGATATTTACTAGTAATTATTCCTCAAAGATAATTATTCTTATTTAGGAATTGAAGTAAACAATAAATTTTTTTAGAATTTAGTTTTAAATTTTATTGGAGATATGTATGGATGGGGTTACTTTTTATCTACCCAAGTACTTTTTTCTAATTTATACCAATTATGGATAGCTCCATCATAGGTAAATCTCTCGATAAAATTAAATCCCAGTTTTGTTAAAATTTTGTTGGAACCGATGTTATCTATATCAGCTGCAGCATAAATTTCATTTAAATGTAATGTGTTAAAACCATACGTTAAGGAAGCTATTGCACTTTCTGTTGCGAAGCCTTTGCCCCAATATTTTTGGATTAACCTATACCCAAGGTCGTGGTAGTTTTTGTGCTTATTTATTTCTTCAGTAACAAATTTTAGCCCTGTCCAACCCATAAAATGGTTCGTTTCTTTATCAATAATAGCCCAACGACCTATGCCGTTGTCAATATATTGTTGACGTATAAAATTTATAATCTCAGCAATTTGCTTTTTATCTTTTACAGGTTTATTTCCTAAATATTTATGCACTTCAGGGTCAGAATCGAGTTCAAATAGTCCTTCAATATCTGTAGGAAGAATTTCTCTAAGGATTAGTCTTTCTGTCTCAGCAAATATTTTCATTGGGCAGTTAAAATATTAATGAGCTGCTAACCAATTATCAGCGTGGTTCATTTCTACATCTAATGGGACGTTCAATTTTACGGCATGTTCCATTTTTTCTTTCACAATTTGTTGCACTTGCTCTAATTCAGAAAGGTGTACATCAAAAACTAACTCATCATGCACTTGCAATAACATTTTAGATTTCAATTTTTTTTCTTCAAAAACAGTAAAAATGTTAATCATTGCCATTTTAATAATATCAGCAGCAGAACCTTGTATAGGAGCGTTTATGGCATTTCTTTCTGCATGTCCGCGCACCACAGGGTTGTTGGAATTAATATCCGGCAACATTCTTCTGCGTTTCATAATGGTTTCTACATAGCCTTTTTCTTTGGCAAAAGCAATGCTGCTATCCATATAACTTTTAATGCTAGGATATTGTTCAAAGTAAGTGTCAATAATTTCTTTGGCTTCTGTTCTGGAAATGTTGAGGTTTTGAGCTAACCCAAAAGCAGAAACACCATAGATAATTCCGAAATTAACTGCTTTTGCTTGGCCTCTCATGTTTCTATCCACTTCTTCTAAACTTACATTAAACACTTTTGCAGCTGTGGCGGTGTGGATGTCTTCACCTTCATTAAAAGCTTTTAGCATGTTTTCATCTTTACTTAAAGCAGCAATAATCCTCAATTCTATTTGCGAATAATCGGCAGCTAAAAGTGTATAGTTCTTATCTCTTGGTACAAACGCTTTTCTTATTTCTCTGCCACGAGCATCTCTTATCGGGATGTTTTGCAAATTCGGATTATTAGAACTCAACCTTCCTGTTGCCGCTACTGTTTGCATATAGCTAGTATGTAATCTGTTCGTTTTTGGATTTACCAAATCGGGTAGGGTATCTACATAGGTAGATTTTAGTTTTTTGAGTGTTCTGTAATCTAGAATCTTAGGAACGATTTTGTGTTCGTGGATAAGTTTAGACAACACCTCTTCATTGGTTTGGTACTGACCTGTTTTGGTTTTCTTCGGTTTATCAACTATTTTGAGTTTTTCAAAAAGAATTTCGCCCAACTGTTTTGGAGAATCTATGTTGAATTGAGCTCCTGATAAATCCAAAATTTCTTTTTCTAAGGTAATAATTAACTCTTTTAGTTCTTCAGACATTTTTTTAAGAGTAGGAACATCTAAATTGATGCCTTCTTGCTCCATATCGGCTAGTACGGCTACTAAAGGAGCTTCAATGTCATTAAAAACTTTTTGCTGATCTTCATCCATCATTTGCCACAAACGGTGTTTTAATTGAAGGGTAATATCGGCATCTTCACAAGCGTAATCTACTATTTCTTCGGGAGCAATATCGCGCATGTTTTGCTGGTTTTTACCTTTTTTGCCAATAAGTGTTTCTATAGAAACAGGTTTGTACCCTAAATAAGCTTCGGAAAGTAAATCCATTCCGTGTCGCATATCCGGTTGAATAAGATAATGGGCTATCATGGTATCAAAAATTTTTCCTTTAACCGCAATACCGTAATTGCTTAACACATTGATATCGTATTTAATGTTATGTCCGATTTTTTCTGTTGTAGGATTTTCGAATAAAGTTCTAAACTCTTCTGCAATTTGCTGGGCTTCTTCTTGATTGGCAGGAAAAGAAACGTAATAAGCTTTGTGTGGTTCATAAGCAAATGCGATACCAACCAATTCGGCTGCTAAAGCATTAATACTGGTAGTCTCGGTATCAAAACAAAACGATTTTTGTTGAGCTAGTTTTTTGATTAAATCAGCTCTTTTGGCAGGAGTATTTACAAAATGATATTCATGTTTGCTGTTACTAATGTCTTTTTGTTCAATGTTAGTAGGTTCGTCATCAGCTTTTTCTTCATTACTGTTGGTAGCATCAGCAAATAAATCCATTTGACCATTTCCTTGTACATTTTTGGCTGCTGCCTGAATTTGAATTTCTTTACCTAAAATTCTTTTCGCTAAATTTCTGAATTCTAATTCGGCAAAAAGGTTGGTGATTTTTTCTTCATCAGGACTTTCTAATTTTAGATCTTCAAAATCATATTCTAAAGGCACATCAACTATAATGGTTGCTAATCTTTTAGAAAGTAAGCCTTGTTCGGCAAAGTTGATTACATTTTCTTTTTGTTTGCCTTTTAAATCTTCGGCATTAGCAATTAGATTTTCTACGCTACCATATTCGGCAATGAGTTTTTTAGCGGTTTTTTCTCCAATTCCTGGAATTCCAGGAATGTTGTCTACAGCATCGCCCCAAAGTCCTAAAATGTCTATGACTTGCAAAGGATTTTCAACTTCAAATTTTTCACAAACTTCTTTAATTCCTAATATTTCAGCGGGTTTACCATAAGCAGCAGGTTTATAGATAAATGATTTCTCGGTAACTAATTGACCAAAATCTTTGTCGGGGGTCATCATATAAGTGGTAAAGCCTTCTTTTTCTGCTTCTTTAGTAATGGTTCCAATTACATCATCAGCTTCAAATCCATCTTTTAACAGTATAGGAATTTTAAAGGCTTCAATAATTTGTTTGATATAAGGAAGTGCAATTCTAATATCTTCGGGCATTTCGTGTCGTCCTGCTTTGTAATCGGAAAACTCTAATTCTCTATTGGTAGTGGTTGGTGCATCAAAAACTACAGCAATGTGTGTTGGTTTTTGTTTTTCCAATACTTCTAATAGGGTATTGGTAAAGCCCAACATGGCGGAAGTATTTAGTCCTTTAGAATTGTATCGTTGATTATTGCCAAAAGCGAAGTAAGCTCTGTAAATTAGTGCAAAAGCATCGAGTAGGAATAGTTTTTTTTGTTCTGCCATGAGTTGTTTTTGCTGTAAAGATAAAAAAAACACCTTGATTAAAGTCAAGGTGTTTTCTATAATTTTTATTTAAGAAATTCAGGAAATTATTTTTTCTTCCCCTTTTTATCATTTGTATTTTTTTTGTTTAAAACAAAATTTAGTGGGAGATTGTATGAAACCCTTACGGTTTTTCCTTTTTGTTTTCCAGGTTTCCATTTAGGGAATGATTCTACCACACGAATGGCTTCTTCATCTAATAAAGGATGAACACTTCTCAATACTTTTACTTTATTAATAGTTCCATCTTTTTCAATAGTAAAATTGACATATACTTTGCCTTCTATACCATCTTTTTTTGCTTTATTTGGGTAGACAATATTAGCACCAAGAAATTTATACAAAGAATCTTTTCCCCCTGGAAATTCAGGCATTTCTTCTACTATTACAAAAACATAGTCTTCAATTTCTCCTTCTGATTCAATTTTTTGAGCAAAAGAAATGCTGCCCACAAAAGTGAGCAGCATTATTAAAAATATTATTGGTTTTTGTAACATTTGTTGTTATTTCAACACGAATGAAATAGGTATGTTGTAAGAAACCCTTACAGATTTACCTCTTTGTTTTCCAGGTTTCCATTTAGGGAAACTTTTTACTACCCTTACAGCTTCTTTATCTAATAATTCGTGAACACCTCTAATTACTTTTACAGAAGTAATAGACCCATCTTTTTCTACTGTAAAATTCACGAAAACTTTTCCTGAGATACCATTTGCTTTAGCTGCTTGAGGGTAAGATACGTTATCACCTAAAAATTTGTATAACGCTTTAACTCCACCTGGGAATTCTGGCATATCTTCCACAATGGTAAAAATTTCTTCTTCCACTACTTCTTCTTCTACTTCAAAAGTTTCTACAACAGTTTCGGCATCAGCTTCGGTATCAATTTCTATTTCCTCTTCAATTTCAACATCATCTTCCACAATTTCTATGGTTTCAGGAGCAGCAGGTGGAGGTGGTGGAGGTGGTGGAGGGGTGTTTTGTTCCGTAATAGGAATAATTTCCTCTTCAACTTGTTCAACAACAAGTTCTCCAAGTTCACTTGCTTGAACATCATAAAATTTAAAATTTATCATTGCATAAATGATGAGCAAAGAAACTACAATACCACCAAGTAGTACAGTGCTTCTAAGCTTTTCTAAATCAGCATTTGGATTTTTTTTCGGTTCCATAATAAAAATAGTTTGGTTGTAAAATTATTTAACCAGCCTCAAAGTTAAAAATATTATTCGACATTTAGCAGTTAAAAAATCAAATAACTTTTAAATTTTTTAGCCTTTCTTTTTTCTATCTTGATGCATAAACATAAATTATTCCATAAAAAAGCTGTTTTTTTGCACTACAAAATTTTATAATGCAGGTAGGAGCAATAATATTGGCAGGTGGTAAAAGTTCCAGAATGGGAATTGACAAAGGATTGATGTTGTTAAACGAAAAACCTATGGTGCAACATGTTATTGATGCGGTTAAATTGATTGCTGATGAGCTAATAATTATTGCTAATAATGAGGCATATAAACAGTTTGGGTATAAGGTTATTCCTGATGAAGTTGAAAATGCAGGCCCCTTAGCGGGAATTTGTACCGGATTAAAACATTCAAAATATAATTATAATTTTGTATTGAGTTGTGATGTCCCTTTTGTTACCAAAGAAATGTTGAGCTTGCTTAAGCAAGAAGTTGCTGGTTTTGATGCTGCTATTTTTGAAAAAAATAATCACCTTCATCCGTTAATTGGTGTTTATTCCAAAAATTGTTTGCTTGGGTTTGAAGCTGCTTTAAATAATAAAGAATTGAAACTTAAAACTGTTCTTCATCATATAAAGGTTAAAAAAATAGATGGAACTTCGTTTAGCGATAAGAGTTTTAAAAATATTAATTCAACATTAGATTTGTAGGTATGGAATTAAGTTTAAATTATTTCGGAATGATAGCGGAAGCTACTAATATTCAGCAAGAAAAAATAGATATAGACGTGCAAACTATTAATGATTTAAAACTTAAATTGGTTGAAAAATATCCTACTATTACTAAACTAAATTATCAGTTTGCGGTAAACCAACATTTAGTTGAAGATAATTTTCAACTGAATAATGGTGATGAAATTGCTTTGTTACCACCTTTTGCCGGAGGTTAGCTTTAAATCTCATTATTGTTTTCATATTCATTTTTTAAGCCTTAGGAATTTCTATTATAAACGAAGTTGTTTCATTAGGGATAGACTCAAAACGAATAGTACCATCCATATTTTCTATAATGTTTTTAACCATGGCTAGTCCAAGTCCCATTCCTTTGTTTTTGGTTGTAAAACTTGGTGTGAAAATATGATTTTTTTGTTCATCATTAATGCCAACACCATTGTCTTTTATAATAATTTCAAAGTAATGGCCTTTTGTGCTTACCGTAATCTCAATAATACCTTCTTTTTCGGTAGGAATTGCTTGAACAGCGTTTTTAATAAGATTAGTAAATACTCTAATTAGTTGATTTTTATCAGCTACAATATTTGCTGACTGAACTGTTGTATTTAACTGAATGGAATAATTTTTCTTATCATCCTCATCAAATAAATTAATAGTGTTTTTAATAATAGGGATTAGGTTAATTTTTTCGGTATTGGTTTTTGGCATCTTCGCAAAGTTGGAGAAAGCATTGGCAATATTAGCTAGCGTATCAATCTGCTCAATAAGCATATTGGTTGTTTTTTTAATTTTTTCTTGTAATTCAGCCGGGTTTTCGTTGGTAAATCTTTGCAGGTGTTGTACGCTGAGTTTCATTGGAGTTAATGGATTTTTAATCTCATGAGCTACTTGCTTAGCCATTTCTCTCCAAGCACTTTCTCTTTCTGATTTGGCTAATTTTTGTGCATTCGCCTCTAATTCCATTACTTTCTTGTTGTATTCTTTTACCAACGCACCAATTTCATCATTAGAATTCCAATTAATTACTTCATACGATTGTCCGAATTGTAAAGCACTAATTTTCTGACGAATTAATCTCAGTGGTTCGGAAATGTAGTTAGCAAAAAATACGGCAATAATTACAGAGATTAAAAATAGCATTCCATAAATATTAATAAGAGCTGTAAAGAATTCCGAGAGTTCATTTTCAAACTCATTTTGTTTAGCAAAGTAAGGTAGGTTTACATAAGCTAAAAACTTATTTTTTCTATTTGTAAAAGGTACATAAGCCGATAAATAATTTAGTTCACCAATATTTTCATTATTTATAAAAGCCACTTTCTTTTGTAAATGTATGTTTTTGTAAGCATTTCTGTCCATTCTGGGGCTAAGCAACCCTGCATCATAGATTTCTGAACGAGAGGTAGCAAGTAATTCACCATTTTTATCAAACATATTAATGTCGGTATAAAAAACATTAGAAAACTTAACCAAATAATAAGTCATTTCATCTAAATTGGCATTTGTAAGTTCTTTGTGTTCGCCAAATTTTTGGTCTAACTCAATTATTAACGATTGTACTTTTTCGCGTAAGATTTTCTTGTTTTTATTTACATATTGTTTTTCAATGTAATATGTTGTTCCCCAACCATAAAGTAAAAATGATAGTAAAATTGTGGAGATAATAAAAAATTGAATTTTAGAACTAAAATCAGTTAACGATAGCAACCAACTGAACGGTGGAGTTTTAATAAAAACACTAATAACAAAAAATACTAAACTGGTTATTAAAAATAAGTAAGAAAAAGTAGTAACGTAATCTATAAAATCTTTCTTTTTAGCACTAACAATGATGGTGGTAAACCTATCGCTTTGGTAGATTAGATGTTCGTTGTTGGGTGTTATTTGTGAGATGAATCCAAAAGTTTTAGGAAGAGAAAATTTTCCTGTCCATTCCGAAGTATAGTTCATGGTTCCGGAGTTACTTACTAACTTGCCCTTTTTGTATTTGGCATAAGAATATTTATTTAGTCGTAACGATTTTTCAATTTCTTTTTCATTTAGCAACAATTCAGGATACCCTATAGTTTTTGAATAAGATTGAGGAAAAAACTCTATAAAAAGATAGGAATTTTTGTGCTTGTTATTGGACGAATCTTGAACAATTAAACTACCTAAATAGCTGCTAATTCCATCATTTGAATAAAGGAAATTAATATCATCATTAATATTTTCAGGATGATAGGACTGGGTTTTAATTTTATGTTTGAAAAAATCTAAGCAATTAGCATTTTCATTCGTTTCTTTGTTAATTATGGTATCTGTACTCGTACATTGATAAATATTTACAAAGTAATTATTCCAAAAGCCACTAAAATATTTGTTGGAAATGTAATTATCAAATTCGGTTTTTTTGTCCCAATATTCATTTAAGTTATTTTGAAGAAAAGTATCTGCTTCCATTTTGGTTTTCACCTCTTTAAACAAATATTCGGTAATGGGATCTTGTTCTTTTGCAATGTTTTTGGCAACAAATTGTTTGTCAGATAGTTCTTTGTCCACACTAAAATTGATAAATCCATAAGAAATTGACAGAGCTATTATTAAGGTGATGAAGATTATTTTATTAAATTCTGCTTTTGAAGAAGTGTCTTTATAGGAAAAAATTAGGATAACAATTAATATCCAAGCACCATGTAAAAACTGTAGTTGGTAAACTAACTGACCAATAATTAATGCTAATAAAGAGAGAAGTAAAATAATGCTTACAAATTGTTTTTTGGTAAAAATTGAGGTCGAGAATCTAGTAAAAGCTGTTTTTACTAGAATAATAGTGCTTGCGTATAACATTAGCAGTGTAATGATACCTAAAAAACTGTAGGCGCTCAAATCTAGAATGTAATTAATATCGAAATTAATTTTAGAGTTTTTAATTAATCCTTCTAGCAAATCGGTAATTAAGAGAGGTAAAAAAGCAATAAAAAGCATAAAAATAAACGCTGACCATTTGCTTTTTTTTTGAGAAGTGTTTTTAAATTTCACTGTAAAATAAATCAGAATAAAGAAAAACACAATATGAATTAAGAAATCACCCAAAGAGGGAAAAAATACAGAGTGAGCATAGATTAGAGGACTGAAAATTTCTTGGTTAAAAACACTTTCGGGGAAATGGTAACTTAAATTTAAGAACCTGAAAATGGCTAAAAAAGCAAAAACAAAAATGTAATTAAATGGTTTTAATACTTTTGTATTGATGCAAATGATGTTGATAAAAGAGGTGATTAATAGTACACTTATGAAGAATAACAACAAGATAATCCAGTTGGTTTTTTTGTAGCTGTTTGGGCTGGTTGGTTTTTCGCTTAGGTAAACTAATGTTTCTCCGGCTAAATTTAAAACAGGGTAATCTCCATTTTCATGGGAAACATCAAAATTGTTCTGAAAATGAAAGCTTTCATGGAATTCGTTTTGGAGGTATTTATTTTCAATATTAAATTCCTTTTTAATGAGAATTAAAGCTAAGTAGATTTTGTTGTTTTCTTCTTCTTTAACATATTGATACCAACCATTTGCAAGTAAAATTGCTCCTGATTTTTTATTAAATAAAGCAATGTTTTCAGGTAAAACTATGGTTCTATCAGACCAAAAAGTAAGTTGGTGTTTATTAAAAATAAACATAGCAATACCGTCAGACTCGTAGAGAGCACTTAGTTTTTCGCCATTAAGGTATTTTTCACCGGAAATTTTGTCTACATCTTTTAAGGATTTAATTAATTCTGCTGCCTTTTGTTCTCTAGTATTGAGGTGTTCATTAAAGTGCTTAGGATTGTTAGATGTAATGGAAAAAAACGTAGGTTGAAATTGCAAAATCATCAGGATGGCAATTCCTATAAGCAGCTGAAGGTAGGCACTATGTTTTTTAGATATTTTCATCAAGATGTAAAAATACAAAAGCTGGAGGTTAAAAATGAAACTATCTTTTAAAATCCTTTTATAAAAGCTCTAAGGAATGTTAAATAGATTGTAATTTTAATTAAATTAGTAGTTCATTTTGAAAAAATATGTAGGTTTGCTATATGGAAAATCAAAGAATTGCTGTTTTAGGAGGAGGTAGCTGGGCTACTGCAATAGTAAAAATACTAACAGAAAACCTATCTCTAGTAAATTGGTGGATGAGAGATGCTGAGGCTATTCAGCATATTAAAAAGTTTGATAATAACCCCAGATATTTGCCGGCTATTCAGTTTGAAACGGAAAGGTTAAATATGAATACCAACTTACAAGAGATTGTAGATCAATCGGATATTTTAATAGTTGCGGTTCCTTCGGCATTTATAGCCAAAGCTTTTGATGAAGTAAATATTAAAGGTATTGAAAATAAGATAATTATTTCTGCTATTAAAGGCGTAATTCCTGAATACAATCAAATTCCTGCTGAATATTTTCATCTAAACTTTAATGTTCCTTATAATAGAATTGGAATGATTGCCGGACCTTGTCATGCTGAAGAAGTAGCTATGGAAAGACTCTCATATTTAACTATTGCTTGCGAAAATCAAGAAATAGCTGAATATTTGGCAGGTGCTATGTCATGTAGATATATAAATACGACTACTTCTGATGATTTATTTGGAACAGAGCTTTCGGCAATTTTAAAGAATGTGTATGCTGTTGCTAGTGGTATTTGTCATGGTTTGGGTTATGGGGACAACTTTCAGGCAGTGTTAATAGCTTGTGCAACCAGAGAAACTAAAAACTTTATAGATGCGATTCATCCTATCCACAGAGATGTAAATTCTTCAGCATATTTGGGAGATTTGCTAGTTACCGCTTATTCTCAATTTTCTCGTAACAGAAACTTTGGAAGTATGGTAGGTAAAGGTTATTCGGTACGTTCGGCTCAAATAGAAATGAACATGGTTGCTGAAGGATATTATGCTGCTAAAGGAATTTATGAAATCAACAAAAAATACAATGTTGAAATCCCTATTGTAGATGCAGTTTATCATATTTTGTATGAGAAAATTTCGCCCATTATGGAGATGAAAATCCTTACGGGAAAATTGTCTTAAACTCATTTTTAAATTTACGCTTATGAGAAATGTTTTGTTGGCTATACTTTACATCACATTTCCGATGTTTTTATTTTCTCAAAATCAATTAATTATGAGTGAAAATTTTGCTATTGTAATTCACGGTGGTGCGGGTACCATTTTGAAGAAAAACATGACTGATGAACAAGAAAAGGCATATAAAGAAAAACTTCAAGAAGCACTAGATTCCGGATATACTATATTAAAAAATGGAGGTTCTGCCATTGATGCGGTAGAAAAAGCAATAGTAGTTATGGAGGACTCACCACTCTTTAATGCCGGCAAAGGAGCTGTTTATACCAATGCGGCTACCAATGAATTAGATGCTTCTATAATGGATGGGAAAACACTTAATGCTGGAGCTGTTTCGGGTGTAAGAAATGTGAAAAATCCTATAAAATTAGCTCGAGTGGTAATGGAAAAATCAGAACATATAATGTTAAGTGGTAAAGGTGCTGAAGATTTTGCTAAACAATATAAAATAGAAATGGTTGATTCAGCTTATTTTTATAATGAACATCGATTGAAGCAATTGAATAAGATAAAGGACTCCGAAAAAATTCAACTCGACCATTCTGATAATGATGATGAACAAGGAGATATAACGGAACTTAAAGATAGTAAATTTGGAACAGTAGGAGCCGTTGCGTTAGATAAACATGGAAATTTGGCTGCTGCAACATCTACAGGTGGTATGACCAACAAAAAATTTGGTAGAATTGGAGATTCTCCCATTATTGGAGCAGGTACTTATGCTAATAATGCTACTTGTGCCGTTTCTTGCACCGGACATGGAGAGTTTTTTATCAGAAATGTGGTAGCTTACGATGTAGCTGCTTTAATAGAATATAAAAACTTGAGTTTAGTAGATGCCGCTAATTATGTAGTGAATGAGAAATTGGTTAAATTAGGGGGAGATGGTGGTTTAATAGCCATTGATAAAGACGGAAATATTGCCATGCCTTTCAATACTAAAGGAATGTATAGGGCTTACAAAAAAGCTAATGGAGAAAGCAAAATTTTGATTTTTAAAAATTGAGATTTGAATATAAAATCTACGATTGCATTTCTTCTTCAATGGCAACAACACCTTTAAGCTCAGGAATGAATTTTTTTATAGATTCTTCTACGCCACCTTTTAAGGTCATGGGACTCATTGAACAAGATTTACAAGCACCTAACAGTCTTACTTTAACCACAAGGTCATCAGTAAGTTCAATGAATTCAATATCTCCTTCATCATCCTTTAAAAAAGGACGAATTTGCTCCAAAGCTTCATTGATTTTTGATATTAATAGTTGTTTATCCACTTAATAAATTTTAAGGCTAAAGTACATAAATTTAATTTGTTGAACAACCTTTATTATGAGTAACTTCAACTTTAGCAGTTGGAGCTATAGCTTCATTTCTTTTTTCTACTTCTTTAATCACATTATCAGCAAAATCCATAAACGCTTTAGATTGGAGTGTGTTTTCTTGCATTACAGCTGGTCTTCCAGCATCTCCGGCTTCTCTAACGCTTTGTACTAAAGGAATTTCTCCTAATAATGGTAAATTGAATTTTTCGGCTAAGTTTTTAACGCCTTCTTTACCAAAAATGTAATATTTATTATTTGGAAGTTCAGCAGGAGTAAAATAAGCCATATTTTCAATAAACCCTAAAACAGGCACATTAATTTGTTCCAATTTAAACATCCCAACTGCTTTTCTAGCATCTATTAAGGCAACATTTTGTGGAGTACTAACAATTATAGCTCCTGTTACTGGTACTGTTTGTACTAAAGATAAGTGAATGTCTCCTGTTCCTGGGGGTAAATCAATTAGCATATAATCTAATTCGCCCCAATTGGCTTCGGTAAAAAGTTGTGTTAATGCTCTTGTAGCCATTGGTCCACGCCAAACAACTGCTTGGTCGGTATTGGCAAAAAACCCGATAGATAATAATTTTACACCATGACTTTCTATAGGTTGAATTAAGCTTCTACCGTTAATTTCAACAGGCATAGGTTTTTCTTCTTCCACATTAAACATCATGGGCATCGAAGGACCATAAATATCGGCATCTACTAAACCTACTTTGTAGCCTTTTTTTGCTAAAGCAACTGCTAAATTAGCTGTAATGGTAGATTTTCCTACACCACCTTTACCAGAAGCTATGGCAATAATATTTTTCACATTAGGCAATACTTTGTTTTGTTTAGGCATGTCAGCTTCTTTTTTTATGGGCTGTATGTCAATATTTAATTCTACGGAAGTACCTAATACTCTATCTAGGTGTAACTGACAAGCTTCAGTAATTCTTTTTTTGTTGTGTAATGCCGGATTGTTAACTTGTAGGTTAAAACTGATGTTGTTTCCTTCGGTTTTAATGTTACTGACCAAGTTAAGTTCAACTACATCTTTTTTTAAATCAGGCTCAACAACAAAGCTTAATGCGTGTAATATATCTTTTTCTGAGAAACTCATAATGATGTAAAATTTTAGACAAAATTAAACATAAAAAATCCGTTTACAGTTTCAATTCTGTTAAAGGATTCCAAAAATGCTTTTCAAAGTTGATAATTTGGTTGTTTTCGATTTTTACTCCCTCTTTTTCAAGTAATTCTTGCATTAAAAAAGGTGTTTCAAAATGATGCCTGCCCGTTAATTGTCCATTTCTATTTACCACCCTGTGCGCAGGAACCTTTTCTTTTTGATGGTGAGCATTGTTCATCGCCCAACCAACCATTCTTGCTCCGGATTTTGTACCTAAATAATTGGCAATAGCACCGTAAGAAGTAACTCTTCCTTCAGGAATCTCTCTGGCAACAGCAAAGACCATTTCAAAAAAATCGTGGGATTTAGTAGTCATCATTTAATGTAGTTTAGGATTGTTTTGATGTCTATCTTTGTCTCGTTGGGTTTTTTTCTCTAGGTTTTTCTCTAAGGCTTTAGTTAAATCTACTCCCGTTTGGTTGGCAATGCAAATCAATACAAAAAGTACATCAGCCAGTTCATCATCCAACGATTTTTCTTTGTCGGAGGCTTTTTCAGATTGTTCTCCATACCTACGGGCAATAATTCGTGCAACTTCACCTACTTCTTCGGTAAGCATAGCCATATTGGTAAGCTCGTTAAAATAACGAACACCTACCTTTTTAATCCAATTATCCACTTGTTGTTGGGCTTCTTCTAAAGTCATTTTTTTGATTTTTGCTTGATTTTTAACTCCCAAATTAATTATTATTTTTACACCTACAAAAAAATAAAAATAGTATGGCAACAATTTTAATCATTGATGATGAGAAATCAATAAGAAATACGTTAAAAGATATTTTAGAATACGAAAAATATGTTATTGATGAAGCAGAAGATGGAGAGAGCGGGTTGGCAAAAATAAAAGCCAATAAGTACGATTTGGTGATGTGTGATATTAAAATGCCAAAAATGGATGGATTGGATGTATTGAAACAAACTATTGCTGTTGGCATAGAAACGCCTATGGTAATGATTTCCGGCCATGGAACTATTGAAACCGCTGTTGAAGCTATTAAAAATGGAGCGTTCGATTTTATTTCTAAACCATTTGATTTAAATCGTTTGTTGATTACGGTTAGAAATGCCATAGATAAAAAAGAGTTGGTGCAAGAAACCAGAAAACTTCAAAAAAAGGTTGGAGGTAAAGGGAAAACGCAAATTATTGGCGAATCGGAAGCTATTTTGAAAGTCAAAGAAATGATAGACAAAGTAGCGGTGAGTGATGCTCGTGTATTAATTACTGGTGGAAATGGAACAGGAAAAGAATTGGTAGCCCGTAGTTTGCATGAAAAATCTGAAAGAAGTAAAGCACCATTTGTGGAAGTGAATTGTGCTGCTATTCCATCAGAACTGATTGAGAGTGAGTTGTTCGGACATGAAAAAGGAGCGTTTACATCAGCAATAAAACAACGAAAAGGTTGTTTCGAACAAGCCGAAGGCGGCACCTTATTTTTAGATGAAATTGGCGATATGAGTTTATCGGCACAGGCAAAAGTATTGCGTGCTTTACAAGAGAGCAAAATTACCCGAGTAGGTGGCGAGAAAGAAATTAGTGTAAATGTTAGGGTGCTGGCAGCTACTAATAAAGATTTAATGAAAGAAATTGCTGAGGGTAATTTCAGAGAAGATTTATACCACCGATTGGGTGTAATATTAATTCATGTACCTGACTTAAATGACAGAAAAGAAGATGTGCCTTTATTGGCAGATTATTTTTTAACACAGCTTTGCGAAGATCACGGAATTGCCAAAAAATCTATTGATGATAATGCATTAGAAAAGCTAAAAGAATACGATTGGACAGGAAACATTAGAGAACTAAGAAATGTGGTAGAACGATTAATTATTTTAAGTGATAAAGTAATTACCGCTGATGATGTAAACTTATATGCTAATCCGGGGAAGAGATAGGAAGCGGAGGTATAAAGTTAGAGTTGCTTAAAATCTAATTATGATTTATACATTTCTCTAATAATTATTTTTTGTAATTCTCTTTTAATAATAAGGTCTGTAATAATTTCAGTAGTATCGGCATGCAGATTTTCTTTCAATTTTTTATTGAGAAAATCTTCTTCAATATCTATGCGATACAAAAGCGAAAGTAATTTAGCGTAATCATCGTTGAGCAGTTCATCTACATAAGGTAAAATTTGCTGAAAAAGTTCTAAATAAGGAGTCGCAGCTTTGCCTTCTATCACAATGTTATAACTAAACCAATTAAAATCTTTTTGGATTTGTTCAACCACCTTATTTATTAAATCTTCTCGATTAAAATAAACAGTAAGTTCGTTAAGTGTAGGAATTGGTTTAGACATATATTGATGTTAAAACAATTCAGCTAATTTTTTATGAAGTTCTTCTCCTCTAAGGTTTTTAGCAATAATTTTACCTTCTCTGTCTAACAATACAGCAAAAGGAATTCCGCTAATATTGTATAAAGGAACAACAGAAGAACTCCAACCCTGAAGATCGCTAACATGGTTTTTCCAAATTAAGTTATCTTTTTCTATGGCGTTTATCCAATCTTGTTTAGCATTAGGTTGTTGTTGCATTCCATCAAGAGAAACGCTAAATACTTCAAACCCTTTTTTATTGAACTTTTTGTAAGCCTCTACTACGTTTGGGTTTTCAATTCTGCATGGTTTGCACCATGAAGCCCAAAAATCAACTAATACTATTTTACCTTTTAATGATGATAGCGAAATAGGGTTGCCATTTACATCGTTCAAAGTAATATCCGGAGCTTCGGAGCCGGGAGCTAAAACACTCATTTTACTCACTTTTTCATTAAAGTTTTCGGTATAAATAGAGTTCGGCATTTCTTTTTGAAGGGCATCGTTTACTTTTTTATAAAGCTCAAAATTTTCTTCGGCATCCATCATTTGTACGGCAGCTAAACTCACTAAAGAACCTGGGTTCTCATTAATAATACTTTTAAAATAATTGTTCATCTTAGCAATAGCCGAGTGAGAAGCAATTTGCATTTCAATAAACAATTGTTGGTCTGACGGGTTTTGTTGGTATAATCTGCCCAACGAATCTTGTGTTTGAGCATTTACTTGGTAAGCTAGATTGAATTTCCTTAATTTTTCTGACTCTTCAGAACCTTCTATTTTGTACGTACCCATAATGTTACTTCCATCTGCTTTTAAAACAGGAGTTTCACCTTTATTTAAGATAAGATTTACAAAGTTCTGATTGTTAATTCTAATTCTGTAATAACCTACCTCTTCTATTGGATAAGTAAAAGCAAAGTTTCCCTCTTTATCAACGGTAGCAGTATCTTTTGGAATTAAATTAGTGGGGGTTAAGTAATCTAAATATACAGAAGTGCCAAAAGGAGTGTTGGTTAAATTACCAGTTATAGTTGGTGTTTTATCAGCATCTGTATTTGGTTGAGTATCATCTCCACAAGCAAAAAATGTGAATATAAGTAAGTTGATTAGGAAAATGTTTTTTAAAGTTTTCATAGTTTATTATTTTAATTTTTCTCTTAGTAAACTGTTTGCTTTTTTAGGGTCGGCTTTACCTTTGGAAGTTTTCATTAGTTGTCCCATAAGAAAACCGATAAGTTGTTGTTCGCCATTTCTAAAACGTTCAATTTCTTTAGGGTTGTTTTCAATTACTTGTTCAATGTAAGATGAAAGATCATCATCATTACTTTCCTGAATAAGGTTGTTTTGTTCGGCAATAGCAAGTGGTTCTAACTCAGGTTGCTTTACCATGATGGGGAAAATATGTTGAGAAGCTACGGTATTACTTACTTTTCCATCATCAATTAATTGAATAAGAGCTGCAATTTTTGCAGGTTTAACAACAAAATTTTCTATGGTAATACCATTTTCGTTGAGGTAAGATTTAATGCTGCCGTTTAACCAGTTGGAAGCAGCTTTGTAATTTTTGGTATATTGAGTTAACTCGTTGTAATAAATGCCCAACGGTTTTGATTCGATGATGAGGTTAGCATCATATTCAGATAATCCAAATTCTTTTGTATAAATTTTATAAAGTTCATTAGGTAACGTTGGCAAAGTAGTTTTTACAGCGTTAATATAGTTTTGAGAAACTATAACAGGTTGTAAATCCGGTTCTGGAAAATAACGGTAATCGTGAGCTTCTTCTTTGCTACGCATGGTAAAAGTAGTGCCATCAACAGCATTAAAGCTTCGGGTTTCCATTTCTATTTTCCCACCATTTTCTAAGACATCAATCTGACGAATAATTTCGTGTTCTATAGCTCTTTTTACATTACGGATAGAGTTCATGTTTTTGGTTTCCGTACGTTCACCAAATTTTGAAGCACCTTTTAACATAACAGAAACATTGGCATCGCAACGTAAGCTACCTTCTTCCATGTTACCATCACAAATTTCGAGGTAACGCAACAATTTTCTAACTTGGGTAACATATTCGTAAGCCTCCTCAGCCGAACTAATTTGCGGTTCAGAAACAATCTCTACCAAAGGAACGCCTGCTCTGTTTAAATCTACTAAAGTATTAAAAGGATCTTGGTCGTGAATACTTTTTCCGGCATCTTCTTCCATGTGTATTCGGGTAATTTCAATTTTTTTCTCTTTAGCTGTATTTGGAAAAAGTGTGATAAAACCGCCAGTACAAATAGGTGTTTTATCTTGAGTAATTTGGTAACCTTTAGGCAAATCGGCATAGAAATAATTCTTACGAGCAAACTCGTTATTTTCTCTAATGGTAGCACCAACAGCAAGACCTAATTTTACTGCAAATTCAATATTTTTTTCGTTTAATACGGGTAAAGTCCCAGGGTGTCCTAAAGTTACAGGGCTAATATTGGTATTAGGTAAGTCTCCAAAAGTAGCTGAATCTGAAGCATAGGCTTTACTTTTAGTAGAAAGCTGGGCATGTATTTCTAGTCCTATTACGGCTTGATATTTATCGTAAACGCTCATGTTGAAGCCTTAATTTAGTTATGTAATTTGGCAAGTAATTCTTTAATAATAAGTGTCATTTTAGGCTCAGCTGCTTTAGCAACTTGCTGCACTTCTTCATGACTAATTTCAATAATTTTTCCATCAACACCTAAATCAGTAATGATAGAAAGTGCCATACAAGGAATATCCATGTGACGAGCAACAATAACTTCTGGAACAGTACTCATTCCTACCGTATCGGCACCAATAATTTGTATAAATTTATATTCGGCAGGCGTTTCAAATGTTGGTCCCGATAAAGCAGCATAAACTCCCTCCTGAATTTTAATGTTATTTTCTTTAGCAATTTGTTTTACTGCGGCAATTAGGTTTTTAGCGTAAGGTTCACTCATGTCAGGAAAACGAGGGCCGAGTTCACTAATGTTTTTACCTCTAAGTGGATTGTCGGGTAATAAATTAATATGATCAGTGATTAACATGATGTCACCAACTTCAAAATTAGCATTTACACCACCACTAGCATTGCTTAAGAATAAATGCTCTATTCCTAAAGCTTTCATAACTCTAATTGGAAAAGTACATTCTTGTAAAGAATAACCTTCATAATAATGAAACCTACCTTGCATAGCAACAACAGGAATACCGTTAAGTGTTCCAAAAAGTAGTTTTCCTGAATGACCTTCTACAGTAGAAACTGGGAAATTTGGAATTTCTTCGTAAGGAATAGCCGTTTCTACCTTAATTTCTGTAGAGAGGTTTCCTAGTCCTGTCCCTAAAACAATACCTGCTTTAGGTTTCAATTGTGTTTTAGAAGCTAAAAAAGTTTTAGTTTGTTGTATTTTTTCTAACATAGTTTGTTATTTGTTGATCAAAATTCTTTTTATCATCCCCATGAAAATTAACTTCTATCGGAATATAGAACACCGGAAGATCATTTATTAAGGATGAAATTTTCGGCAAAGATAATCGCATTAAATCTTTTTCAGTAGTAATGATTAATTTATTATTTCCAATAAGGTTATTAAATTTGGTTTTTAATGTTTCCATGTCGTTTTTTGTAAAAGCATGGTGGTCGGAAAACTTCATGTGTTCAACAACTTTGTAGTTGTTTTTAAGGTAATAATATAAAGGAAAAGAATTGGCAATCCCTGTAAGAAGCATTACAGAAGCGTTTTTACTATCTATTAAGGTTAAATAATTTTCGGCAGTAGTATTAAATGGAATAAGTTGTTTGTAACATACGTAAGAGAAGTATATTTCCTGATAATCTTTAGGTTTAATTTCTTCAATTATTCTTCTTCTATCAATAGGAGACAGAACAATAGGGCATTTAGATACTATAATAATGTCGGCTCGTTTATAACCATAAATAGGTTCTCGTAATCTTCCTGAGGGAAGAACATTATCATATATAAATAAGTTGGTATAATCGGTTACTAAAATATTAATGTCTGGGTTAACTGCTCTGTGCTGAAAAGCATCATCCAATAATACTACTTTAGTTGAAGGATGGATTTTTTTTATTTGCTGAATTCCTCTAACTCTTTTTTCATCAACAGCAATTATACAATCGTTAAATTTTTTTTTATATTGTAGTGGTTCATCACCAATATCTTCAAAAGAAGAAGTTTCATTGGCAAGTACAAATCCTTTAGTAATTCTTTTATAACCTCTACTTAAAATAGCAATATTATAATTGGATTGAAGCAATTGAACTAAATAAGTTACATGAGGAGTTTTTCCTACGCCACCTATATTAAGATTGCCTACATTAATAGTGATAACATCTTTAAAGTTCATAGAACGAAAGATTTTAAGATCGTAAAATTTGTTTCTTACCATCATGGCTAAAGAATAGAGCCATGAAATAGGCAGAAGAATTATTTTAACTAAACGTTTCAATAGATTTGGCAACTTAATAATGTATAAAAAATCGGAAAAGAGTTTATGCAAACATAGTAAATTTCAAAAATAAACTAAAAAATTTTGCAATATAGGAAAGCTATTTATTAATAGATGTTAAATAATGTTATTAATGTTTAAAGTTTTTTAAAATTAAATTAATGCCAAATAAGCTGGTTTTCACTATGTATTTGCTGTGTTGCTACATTTTGTTTGTGATTTTGTTTGAGGTAAAAAATCATAAAAATTGAGATTAGTTTTAGTTGAAATAAATTTTTTAGCAAAAATAATTTGGTTTTAAATCTTAATATTAATTACTTTTACGCCTCATTTATTTGCACTAATTAAAATAATTTAAAGTTTAAACTGATAAAATATGTTAAAAAAATTAGCTGTTTTTGTAGCCGTAATATT
>DATCTM010000100.1:0-4854 GCA_036567945.1 Vicingaceae bacterium | reverse complement strand
TGATTTTGCATTAAGTCGTTCGCCTGTATTTAAAAATAATTGGTTCAGGGCTGTTGATAGTTGGAGAAGTGGAAGAATTTATTGATTCAGTTTTGCCTCAATTTCTTCCATATAATCAATAGAATCATCTAAATAGAAAGCAACTTCTGGAGTAATTCTTAGTTGTTTGCCTACTTTTCTACCTAGCTCACCTCTAATGGCACTTGCATTTTCGTTTGCAATTTTAATTCCTTCTTTTGGCTCTATATTGCCGAAAATACTTAGGTAAATTTTAGCAAAACTTAAATCAGGAGAAACTCTTATAACCGTCACACTAACCATTGTGCCTGGAAATAACTCATTGGTTTTCCCTTGAATAATTAAACTTACTTCCTTTTGTAGAAGTCTTGCTACTCTATTTTGTCTTATTGAACTCATTGGTGCAAAGGTATCAATTAATTTTTATAAATATTTTGCATTTCTCTATTTCAAGCTTATGCTTGGAATAGAAGTTTTTATTTTTTCATTCTTGGGAGAGAAGAAGAGGCAATCGCCTTTGTTTAACAATTTGTTAAGCGGTGTCTTAAGATCGTTATTTCTTCTTTTAGAGAACTTAACTCTTTATCGTACTGATGGATAAGTTTTTTTAATAATTCAATATTTTCAACTGCTTGTACTTCATTAGGAGTAGAAGGCTGATACTCTTTTTGGGCATCAATTAAATCCCAAATATTTACTTCTAAAATAGCTGCTAATTGATGCATATAATCCCAATTTAATTTAGTTACTCCTCGTTCAATTTTTGAATATGCCATTTGTGTAATGCCTAATTTGTTTGCCATTACCGTTTGAGAATAACCTTTTCCCTTTCGTAATCTTTTAATTTTTTTATGTATTTCTTTATCCATTTTATTTAGATACCTTCTAATTTAATTACAAAAGTACGTAAAGACAATGAAAAAGTAATGCAACTGTCTTATCGAACAACCTTTATCTCTCATTATTTTTTTAATAAAATTATTTTAATACCAAAAGTTTTAAAATAATAATTATATTTACTACCTCATTTTGAAGCAACTAGTGTTTTAACCCCTATTTATTAACCTTTAACCCAAAAAGGAGGTAGCCCATGAAATGAACCTATAGCACAAACCCACTTTAGTTATTTGCCAAGCAAGTGCTTAAGCAACTTTTTTGCTTATTTTTGAGTCCATAAAAATGAGTGTAACTATTAAATTAATTATAAACGAAATCTTAACAATTGTATCGTTTTTTATATATAACTGTTTTCTTTTTAGTAATTGCTTTACCCTTTAAAGCACAAGAAAACCTTGTGCCTAATGGTAGCTTTGAAGAATATAATAACTGCCCTAGTGGGGGTGGAATATCTTGGGTAAAAAATTGGTACAGCCCTACGTTGGGTTCTCCTGATTATTACAATGTTTGTGCAACTAACTCTCAATTGGGAGTTCCGCAAAATGGAAGAGGTTACCAAATGCCAAAAACTGGTGATGCGTATGCTGGATTTTATGTAAGAGCAAACTCTAATAATAGAGAATATTTACAAGTTGAATTAGCACAACCGTTAAAAGAAGGTAAAAAATATACTGTTCATTTTTATTTAAGTCTTTCAGATATTGATGAGATTAGTATATGGAATATAGGTATGTATTTTTCAAATTTAGCTATTTATTCATCAACATTTGCAGTTTTTGCTCCTAATCTTACTCCTCAAATACTCAATAAAGAAGGCAACTACTTAAATTGGGAGGAATGGGCAGAAGTAAAAGGAGAATACATGGCACAAGGTGGAGAAAAATTCATTACCATTGGTAACTTTAAAGATAATGCCAATACAGATACACTTTTCATTTCAGGACTTAATCAATCTAATCCTAATTTGACTTATGTTTTTATTGACGATGTGAGTATTACTGAAATCATTTGTGAACCTATTTTTCCCAATGTTTTTACACCCAATAATGATGGCATGAATGAAAACTGGCAGCCCAAATTATGTTTGGATGATAATGAACAAGCAAACATCATTATCTATAACCGTTGGGGACAAAAAGTATATGAAGCAGTTAATAAAGATGCCTTTTGGGATGGAAAGACTACAAGTGGTACTGATGTTTCAGAAGGAAGCTATTACTACATCATTACCACTAAAAAAGAAACTTACAAAGGAACGATACAGTTGTTAAGGTGATTAAATCTTAACAACATGAAATACAACGTATTCACGAACACCCCAAAAAATAAATATCGGGTGAGTAAAAATAAAATTAAACTATTGTTTGCTGCCAGTATACTAGCAGTAAGTGCAAGTGCACAGGTATCAACTCCTAATAATAATGGGATTTCAGCAAACTATGTAGGCTGGGACAACACCAATGCTTTTCCCTTACAAATCAGGCACAATGGTAACGAGCAAATACACACCTACACCAATAACCTGCTAAGAATGAAGTTAATGGCAGGAGGCAATGGAAATACAGAAGGAAGATTAGCTATTGGCAATACGTTAACAGCATTTTTCACCCCTGTTGACCGACTACATTTACATCAATTTGCTCCTAGTTTAGGAGACTTTAATGGAGTTCGTTTCACTAATCGTAATACAGGTGGAAATGCTACAGATGGTTCTAGAATAGGAATTTTAGATTTAGATGGCTTTTTTCTTCAGCAGTATGAAGTTGCTCCCATTATTTTTGAGTCTCCCGATTCCAGAAATGCAGGAGCAATGACTAATTGGTTTCACCTCTCTAACGGATTAACAGGTTATGGAGGAGCAACAACAGATGGATATATCGGTTTAAACAACAGTAATCCTTTATTTCATTTAGATATAACAACTCCATTCATTAATTCAGGATCAGGTGTTGGCTATGGGGGGGAACTGTTTCTCTCTTGCAGGACAACTGATGTACCGAATAGTCGAATGGGAATGTTGAATATTGCTGGTGTTAATGGTGTTTTTGCTCCCTCTTTATTTGGAAATATGGATGCTAGTCAAACAGGAAGTGCTCTAAATACACTTGCTATTATTGATCCAACTCAAGACTTAAATGTTAATATTTCCCCTGTTCAGCGTTTTATAGTTGGTATGGATTGGGCATATAACACTAATGCTATAGACGCCATTTCTGAAATAGTAAATAGAAATGCTTTTTCATGGCAAAACGCAAGCTCTGTTAAAATGCTTTTGAATTCTATGGGAAGACTAGAAATAGGAACAGCTATTAATTTATCAGGTACTATTTCAAACAGGTTAGTAGTTACTTCATCTGCATTAGATCCAGGTAATGGAAGTGCTGCAACACCGGGAGGAAGTAGCGGGTTACAACTAACCAATTTAACAGCCACAACACCACCTTTAGCTATTAACCCTGGAACAGGTGTTTTAGGAGTAGATGCTTTAGGCAATGTTGTTTATGTGAATGCAAATGTTGGTAGTGGTTTTGGAAGTATATGTGGAAGTGCAACACCTTCTCAGCTAACAGGAAACAGTGAAATTCAATTAAACAATTTCGATTTTCATTTTACAGGAAGTGCTGGAACAATGCAACAAAACAATGTAGGTATAGGAACAAATTGTTTAAATCCATTAGCAGGAAAACTACATGTTTTACAAACAACATTAGATGCTGGAACAACAGGAGCTTACGTATTGAATACAGATAATACATCACCACCAACCAATAATAGCTCTTTGGGCATGTACGTTGACAACTCGGGAACAACCATAGATTTAGCAACATGCAGAACAGTTGCAGCTTGGTTTGAAACCGACTTGAATGTTGATGGTTCTCAAAATATTGCTATAAACATTCCTCAAGATGGAGGTGTTGTAAGTGTTGGGTTCAGTCAAGCTAATGCAGCTGCCAACAATGTTGAACCCGATGTTTGTGCTGTTTGGAATACAGGAAACATATTGGAAGTAAACGGTCCTATGTATGCTACAGCTTATAACCTTCCTTCAGACCTAAATTTTAAAACCAACATTACACCAATTACCAATGCCTTACAAAAAGTAAAAAAACTAAATGGAGTTTATTACGATTATGACAATACCAACTATCCTAATTTAGATTTTTCAACTGACAGACAAGTAGGGTTAATTGCTCAAAATGTTGATACTGTTTTAACAGAAGTAACAGAGTATGATTCATTATTACAGGCATACACAATGGATTATGCTCGTATTAATGCTTTATTAATTGAAGCAATTAAAGAACAACAAAATCAAATTGATAGTATGAATGTTCTAGTTGCTAATCAAGATTCAATTAATACTGATTTAGAAGATAGATTAACTACGTTAGAAACTTGTATCAGTAATATTGGTATTTGCAACAACAATGGTGGTGGTAATGGTAATAAAATAAGTTCCCAAACTATTACATTAGAAAACACAACTGCTATTGTATTAGACCAAAATTTGCCTAACCCTTTTGCAGAAAGTACGCAAATTAACTTTGTTATTCCTGATGACGTGTTGAATGCTAAGTTATTATTCTACGATATGAGTGGTAGAATTATTAATGAAGTAAACATTAGTGAGCGTGGTAATGGAACACTTACTGTTTATGGCGAAAACCTTGAAAAAGGTATTTATACCTATTCACTTATTGCTGATGGTAAACTTATCGCTACCAAAAAAATGGTGAAAAAGTAAGCTTTGACAATAGCTAAATAAAAAATCCCTTTAATTTTAAAGGGATTTTTTTATGTTAAATTTTGTTTAACAAATTGTTTTTTAATTAACTATGTTGTACATTCGCGTTAACAAACCAAAAATTTAATATTATGAAAAAAAATCTACTTTCTTTAATTACATTGTTAGGTGCGGGTATTATTGCAAATGCTCAA
>DATCTM010000099.1:0-21349 GCA_036567945.1 Vicingaceae bacterium | reverse complement strand
ATACTTTCTCCACCAAGTATTAAAAACTACAATTGCCCACACTGTTGCTGGAGTATCTTCCGGATTACTGGAAAATAATTTTTGTTTCAATTCTTCTATTGCCGAAACATTAAAAACTCCCTGATTTTCAATAAATTCCTTACTTAATAAATCATCGCAAATAGTAGCTTTAAGTTCATTTTTAAACCAACTTAAAAGTGGCACTTCAAAGCCATGTTTAGGTCTATTATAGATTTCTTCTGGCAACTCTTCATAAAAAGCATCTTGAAGAATTTTTTTCTTCATATTCTCATTAATTTTAAAAGCTCTAGGAAGGTTAAAAGCAAAATTTACTATTCTATGGTCCATAAAAGGCACCCTAACCTCTAAACTGTTTGCCATACTCATCATATCTACTTTTCTAAGCATGTCGTTGGGTAAAACCATTTTGGCATCTGAATAAAGCACATCATTTAAATCGCCATCTTTTCTAATGTATTTAAGCAATTCATCTTTACGCTTTTTGTAAGTAAAGGCATCATCTGTTAGTCGCTGAGGATTAAAAACCAATTCCTCTTTTAATAAATAATTGGCTTTTTCTTCATTAATAATAGATGCCCACAACCAATATCTATCTTTATGAGACATATTTGCTCCTGCACTAAATTTATACAATTGTCTATTAAAATTGGTGATTTTGGTATTTCTAGATTTTGGCAACCTTTTCCATAGTGGATATCCTAATTTTACCAAAGCTTCTTTCATTCCTAAATGCCTAATTTTATATTCTGCCATGTGTTTGTTGTACCCCGAAAATAACTCATCGGCACCATCTCCCGAAAGGGCAACTGTAACATGTTTTTTGGTATATTTACTTAAAATATAAACTGCAATTGCAGAAGAATCTGCAAAAGGCTCGTCAATACTGTCTAATATATCATTAAGATGCTCGTACATTTCGGCATTGGTAAGCGAAAAAACATGATGTTTGCTTCCTATCTTATTTGCAACAGTTTTAGCATAAACCGTTTCATCAAAAAAAGGTTCGTCTTTATATCCAATAGAAAATGTATTTAAATCAGATTTATATTTCTTAGCAATCAAACTAATAATAGAAGAATCTACTCCTCCACTTAAAAAAGTGCCAACAGGAACATCAGCTACTAACCTTTTCTCTACTGCATCATGCAATAGTTCGTAAAGCTTTTCTTTAGATTTATCATAGTTTAAAGCCGACTTTTGTATGGTTTCTTTTTCTGTATAAGGAATGCAATAATACTCGATTTCTTGCACCTCTTTTATCTCATCAATATTTTCAATAAAAATAAAATTTCCAGGAGCTAATTTACTTACTTGCTCAAGCATAGATGAGTCTGATGGTATGTAATTAAACTGCAAATAATTAAACAAACTTAATTTATCTACAGACTTATTAATTTTAAACTGTAAAATGGCTTTTAACTCCGATGAAAAAATAAACTTTTCTCCATCAAAATAATACAACAAAGGCTTAATTCCAAACCTATCTCTTGCAATAAAAAGGTTCTTCTTTTCTTTGTCATAAACAGCAAAAGCAAAAAACCCATTCAACATTTCCAAACAATCTTTTCCATACTTAATATATAAATATAAAAGTACTTCTGTATCGCTTTGTGTTTTAAACTCAACTCCTGACTGTTCTATTTCAGTTCTTAATTCTTTATAGTTATAAATCTCGCCATTAAAAATGATAACATACCTTAAAGTAATATCAAAAAATGGTTGATTGGCTCCTTCAGAGGTATCTATAATAGATAAGCGAGCATGGCCTAACGCAATGTTTTCAAAAGCAACTGTTGCCTGACAATCCGGACCTCTTTTATCTAGTACATTTGTAGCAACTTTTATTTGCTTAAGGTCTGCTTGTTTAGAAGAAATTACGCCTACAATACCGCACATATAACTTTTTTATTCTGTTGCTTTTTATATACCAAATATACATTTAAGATTATAAAGATACCTTTAAATTATATTTATTTTGAGATTTATTAATCTTATCTTGCACAAAGTTTTAAAAAATAAATCATGTTCAAAAAAATCTCTATCGTATTTTTAATTTCAGTTTTAACCTTAAGCACTAATGCTCAATCAAGTAAAAACATCAACTTACTTTCTAATTTAACATTCCCAGGAAATCGAGGTGAATTAAATGATATTTGGGGTATAAAAAAAGGGGCTAATGAATATGCCTTAGTAGGTTTTGAAACAGGTGTTGCCATTGTAGATGTTACTACCCCAACAAATCCGGTAGAAGTTTTTTTTGCTCCGGGTGCTAGCTCTACCTGGAGAGATATTAAAACATGGAATAATCACGTTTATATTACAAACGAAAATACAGGTGGTTTAATGATTATTGACATTAACCCACTACCTGGAGCTTTAAGTGCTGCTAATGTTACTAGTTATGGAGGAAATATGTTTCTATTTCAATCTGCTCACAACTTATATATTGATGAAAATGGATTTTGCTATATTTTTGGTGCTGACAATGGAATTGGAGGCGCTATTATTTTAGACTTAAACAATAACCCTAAAGTTCCTATTGATGTTGGACTATACGATTCTTATTATTTTCATGACGGTGTAGTTAGAGGCGATACGCTATGGGGGGCTGCTGTTAACAATGGTGTTTTTGTAGTTGTTGATGTTACGAATAAAGGAATTCCTTCAACTATGGCTACCCAACCAACATCTAACTTTTTCACTCACAATATTTGGTTTTCAGATGATGGACAGTATGTTTTTACAACGGATGAAAAAAAGAACTCATTTATAGATGCTTATGATGTAAGTAATCTAACCAACATAACCTTTTTAGATAAGGTACAGTCAAGTCCGGGACAAGATGTAATTCCACACAATACGCATTTCTTCAACAATTATTTAATTACTTCTTACTATAGAGATGGTGTAACCATACATGATGTCTCTGATCCTTCAAACATGATAGAAGTGGGACATTACGATACTTCTCCACAATTTAGTGGCGATGGTTTTAATGGTTGTTGGGGAGCTTATCCTTGGTTGCCCTCAGGAGTTATTTTAGCAAGCGATATCGAAAATGGTTTATTTGTTTTAGGTCCAAACTACGTTAGAGCTGCTTCCTTAATAGGAAACATTACTAACCTAAACACTTCTGCTCCAATTAATGGTGCAAATGTTGAAATTCTAACCACAACGAATAATACTACTTCAAATCTTAATGGAGATTACAGAACAGGCATAGCTGATGCCGGTACTTATGATGTCGTTTATTCTAAATTTGGTTTCTTCCCTGATACTGTATTTAATGTTGTACTTACTTCTGCACAGACAACTACAGTAAATGTTCAATTAGAACCTATTCAGCCTTTTAATCTTAGTGGACAAATAATTGAAAACACTACTAACTCTCCTATTGCTAACGCTCAAATTCGTTTTAGCAATTCACAATTCTCTACTACTGTTACTACAAATGCATCAGGAAATTTTACCATTAACAACTTTATACCAGCCACCTATGATGTAAATATTGCTCATTGGGGACATCAATCAGTTTGCTTAAATAATCAAAGCATTAACCCAGCAGGAAATCCTTATACATACTCTTTAGGAGTTGGTTATTATGATGATTTTGACTTTAACTTAGGCTGGACAGCATCAACATTAAATAATCCTTCTTCTGGTTTTTGGGTAAGAGATATCCCTATTGGGACTTTTTTAAGCAGTGTTCCTGTAAACCCAGATAATGATATTACTACTGATTGTGGAGAACAAGCTTATGTTACCGGAAATGGTGGCGGACAGTCAGGAACAGATGATATTGATGGAGGAACAGTTATTCTAACTTCTCCTATTTTCGACTTGTCTTCTTCAACAGATCCTTACATTCATTTTGATAGATGGTTTGTTAATGGTGGTGGCTCTGGAAACCCTGATGATTCTATGGTAGTTATTCTTACTAATGGTATAAATGAAGCTAGATTAGATTATGCTGATGCTAATACTCCAGACTTTTCCACTTGGGTACATAAATCATATAAAATAACTAATTATTTACCACTTACCGCTAACATGCAGCTTATCGTAAAAGCTACTGATGAAGGTCAAGGACATATTGCCGAAGCTGGTTTTGATGGTTTTGCCATTTATGATTCTGCTTTAGTTTCCTTAAACGAAATACAAACAACTGACCTTATAAAGGTGTATCCTAATCCATTTAATGAAGTAGTTAATATTGCTATTGAAAATAATGATTACAAAACCATTAGTGTTGAAATTTTCGATATAACAGGAAAAACTATGTTCAGTAAAACCATTAACAACAGTAATGTTTTAAAAATAAATGCTAATTACCCTTCAGGAATTTATTTTATTAAAGTTTTTGGAGATGCTGCGCTTTTAAAAACTGAAAAATTAGTGAAGTTTTAATATACAACCAAAAATTAAAGAAAACTCCAAACAATTGATGTTTGGAGTTTTTTTCTTTTAAAAAATAATTAGTCTATTGACTTATTACGCTTTTATTAGCTACTTTTGCCGACCTAAAAAATAAGTAACCAATAAAAAATATTTATAATGGCAACAAACAGAACTTTTACAATGATTAAGCCCGATGCAGTTGAAAAAAACTACATTGGAGGAATTTTAAAAATGATTAATGACGCTGGTTTTAAAATTGTAGCGATGAAGTACACGCAACTTTCTAAAGAGCAAGCCGGTGCTTTTTACGAAGTACACAAAGAGCGTCCTTTTTATGGAGAATTAGTAGAGTATATGTCTTCCGGACCAATTGTAGCGGCAATTCTTGAAAAAGATAACGCTGTAGAAGATTTTAGAACTTTAATTGGAGCTACTAATCCTGCTGAGGCTGCTGAAGGAACTATCAGAAAAATTTATGCTGAATCTATCTCTGCAAATGCAGTTCATGGTTCTGATAGTGATGAAAATGCTAAAATTGAAGGCGATTTTCATTTTAAGGCAAATGAAATTTTTGCATAATTAGAGTCTGTCTATAATCTCCGATTTCATCGTTATTCTTATTTTAAAAATCAATCATTTACAATAGTAAACTCATGATTTTCAAAATTGCGAAAGCCTCGAACTCGAAAATTATAGTTCAGCCTTTTAATTTTAGTGATATACAAGGTTAATATTCAATGATACCAAACAAGAAAGGCTGTTCAATTGAACAGCCTTTCTTGTTTATTTAAAGTATTTTATTTACTGAATCACTTCTCTACCAATACTGCTGTAATAGAAACCTAATTCTTTCATTTCTGTTAAATCGTAAAGATTTCTTCCATCAAAAATTACTTTTTGATTCATCTTATTCGCTAACTTATTAAAATCCGGATTTCTGAATACTTGCCACTCTGTAGCAATAACTAAGGCATCTGCTCCATCTAAAGCACTATCTCTATCTGACGCGAAATTTATTTTATCTCCATATTTTTCTTTTACATTATCCATTGCCTCGGGGTCATAAGCCGTAATTTCTGCTCCTAACTTCAGCAATTCATCAATAATATAAAGAGCCGGAGCTTCTCTAATATCATCAGTATCCGGTTTAAATGCTAATCCCCACAAGGCAATTTTTTTACCTTTTAAATCATTGTTAAAATAAGCTTTAATCTTAGGCATGATGATTACCTTTTGCTCTTCATTTACACGCATCACTGAATCTAAAATACTGAACTCGTAACCATACTCTTTCCCTGATTTTGCTAATGCTTGAACATCTTTAGGGAAGCAACTTCCTCCGTAACCAATTCCTGGAAATAAAAAGCGTTTGCCAATTCTAGTATCTGAACCAATTCCCATTCTAACCATATCAACATCAGCACCTACTTTTTCACAAAAGTTAGCAATCTCATTCATAAAAGTAATTTTGGTAGCTAAAAATGAATTTGCTGCGTACTTAGTTAATTCAGCAGATTTTTCATCCATAAAAATAATAGGATTTCCTTGTCTAACATAAGGTTTATACAAGTGCTCCATAATTTTTCTAGCTTTAGCAGAAGAAGTTCCAATTACTACTCTATCCGGTTTAAGAAAATCATCTACAGCAAATCCTTCTCTTAAAAATTCAGGGTTAGAAACCACATCAAAGTCAACTTTAGCGTTTTTAGCAATTGCTGCGGTTACTTTTTCGGCAGTCCCAACAGGAACAGTACTTTTATCAACAATAACTTTATAATTGGTAATAATTTTTCCTAATTCATCAGCTACACCTAAAATGTAAGATAGATCAGCCGAACCATCCTCTCCCGGAGGTGTTGGCAAAGCTAAAAATATAATTTCAGCATCATCAACAGCCCCCTTCAATTCTGTAGTAAATTTTAACCTGCCTTGTTTTATATTTCTTTCAAAAAGAACATCTAAATGAGGTTCATAAATGGGTACTATTCCATTTCTCATTTTTTCTACTTTTTTGGCATCAATATCTACACAAACTACATCGTTACCGGTTTCGGCAAAGCAAGTCCCTGTAACCAAGCCTACGTACCCTGTTCCTATTACTGCTATTTTCATATTTATTAGTTTAGCCCTCTAAATCCCAAAAGGGGAGTAATTAGAAAGCAATTTATATTATTATTTTTTTACAGACAATACTAACTTACTATTATCCACATATTTTCCTATTTACAGACATTCTATCAACTTCTTCCAAAACTGTAGTTGTTATATATTTCAATTCTTCATTAGTTAATTCTGTATGCATTGGCAATGAAAACACCGATTTACATAAGCCGTTGGTTATTTCAAAATCTTCATCTTTCATTTCAGGAGTGCGGTAAGCCTCTTGTGTGTGAAGTGGTACCGGATAATAAATCATGCAAGGCACTCCTTTTTCTGTGAGTCTTTTTTGCAATTCAAAATTATCTACAGAACAACCTACTAATGTATATTGATGAAAGACGTGAGTTGATTTTTCATCTCTAACAGGTGTTTTAATATTCGGATGATTTTTAAAAGCTTCATCATAATAAGCTGCTGCTTTGTTTCGTGCTGCGGCATATTCATCTAAATGACGAAGTTTAACTCTTAAAATTGCAGCCTGAATAGTATCTAAACGAGAATTCACGCCTATTCTATCGTAATAATAACGTACTTTCATTCCGTGATTTACAATAGAACGCGCAATTTCAGCTAAATTATCATCATTAGTAAACAAAGCTCCTCCATCGCCATAGCAACCTAAATTTTTTGAAGGAAAAAATGAAGTTGTTCCTAATGTACCTATCGTTCCGGCTTTTTTGGTTATCCCATTATTAAAAGTATATGCTGCACCAATCGCTTGGGCAGTATCTTCAACCACGGCAATTTGGTGTGCATTAGCAATTTGCATAATAGCTTCCATGTCGGCACATTGTCCAAATAAATGAACAGGAATAATGGCTTTTGTTTTTGGGGTAATCGCTTTTTTTAATTTGTCTGTATCTATGCAATACGTATTCGGATCTACGTCCACCAATACTATTTTTAGTTGAAGTAACCCAACCACTTCAACTGTTGCTGCAAAAGTAAAGTCTGAAGTAATTACTTCATCTCCGGGTTTTAAGCCCAACGCCATAAGTGCAATTTGAAGTGCATCCGTTCCATTAGCACAAGGAATTACGTGCTTCACACCTAAATAATCTTCTAATTCTTTCTGAAAAAGTTTTACTTCATCACCATTGATAAACTGCGTGTTTTCTATAACTCCTGCTATTGCAGCATCAACTTCATTTTTAATGGCTAAATATTGCTTATGCAAATCAACCATCTGAATATTATGTATTGCCATGAATATAATATGTTTTAGGGTAACAAAACTAACATAAAAATATTAATCATGCTATAAAAAAGAAACTGTAAAAATGGAAATAGAAAAGTTTTTATTAGTTGTCCAACAGTAGTTGTAGCAACTTAGTAGTAGCTAAAGCATCTCCGGCTGCTCGGTGTCTTTGTTCTTGTGGAATGTCTATTCCTAATTCTTTACACAACTTTCCTAAACTGTATGAGGGTTGTTCCGGAAAAACAGTTTTACTCATTTCTATAGTGCAAAGCTTAGGTTGTTGTATTACTAATCCGGTTCTTTTTAGTTCAGATTTTAATATTTTGTAATCAAAATTTACATCATGTGCCACAAAAATTTTATCGCTAATTAACTGGTAAATTTCTTGAGCTACATCCATAAAAGTAGGAGCATCCTTTACCATACTATTGGTAATTCCTGTAAGTTTGGTAACATACCAATCTATACTAACTTTAGGGTTTATAAGAGATGAATATTCATGAACAATTTGAGTGCCGTCAAAAACATAAACCGCTATTTCAATTATTCTACCTTTAAGGTAATTTCCTCCTGTTGCTTCAATATCAACTACTGCGTACATAATGCGGCAAAGTTACGTTAAAAATTTATTTCTATTTGTTTGATACAACTGAATATTACATCCATTACTTTTTAATAGTTGTTTTCTATTCTTAGCAATAACATCATACATATAATCTCTAATAAAAGTAGGAACTATTTTAAAAACATAAAATAGTTGTAATAAGCCTCCCAAGATTTTAGCTATTTCTAACGCAGCATTAGATTTTAAGTACAATTTGTTATTTGTTAGCAACATAACTGTATCTACATTTTGAGCAAATGGGTATTGGTTTAAAATAGTTTTAGCTGTTTGACTGGATAATCCAGCAAAAAGAAAAATATTGTTAGTATCTTTTTTCAATACAAAATTTACCCAAAAACTACAAAAACTGCATTGGTCATCATATAAAATTATGGGAGGTTTTTCTTGCATGATTCACCAATAAAATTAGCTTAATAATCTTAAAATTGGTATCTTTAAGCAATTAAATAGCATAAAAAAATAAAAAACTCTTTATAGTAGTTTAAATTTGCACTATAAATTCAAAGTCCTCCAATTGTGAAAATAGCTATCTACGGAAAAAAAGTTGCTGATATTTACATTGCCAATATTCAGTTTTTGTTTGATGAACTCAAGCGAAAGGATATCATCATATCTATTGATGCGAATTTTCATAATTACCTCCAACAAAAAAATATCTCCTTTGACGAAAATATTATGCTTTTTAACGATAGCAATGATTTAGGCATGGTAGATTATCTTATTAGCATTGGTGGCGATGGTACTTTTTTGGAAACCATTGTATTGGTTAGAGATAGCAACATTCCTGTTTTGGGAATTAATACCGGCAGATTAGGTTTTTTATCGAATGTAAAAACCGATGAAATTGCTGAAGCTATTGACGCATTAATCAACCAAGCTTATGATATTGATGAAAGAAGCATGCTGAGTATTGAAGCCGATAATTTTGATTTTGGAGCAAATAATTATGCTCTAAATGAAATTACGCTTCACCGTACCGACAGCTCTACCATGATTACGGTACATACCTATTTAGATGATGAATTTTTAAATTCTTATTGGGCAGATGGATTAATTATTTCGACACCAACAGGTTCTACAGCTTATTCCTTAAGTTGTAATGGTCCTATTTTATTGCCCGATTCAGAAAATATAATTATTACGCCTATTGCTCCTCATAATCTGAATGTTAGACCATTAGTAATTAATGATGAAAAAGTATTAAAAATACAAATTGATGCCCGATCAGAAAATTACGTGGTAGCGTTAGATTCTCGTTCGTTTAGCTTACCGCTAGATGCTACGCTAAAAATTACCAAAACTCCTCATACCATTAAACTGATTCGATTAAAAGACCATACTTTCTTGAAAACATTAAGAAGTAAATTGATGTGGGGAATTGATAAGAGGAATTGATTTTCTTCTAAACCACCAAAAGAGTTATTTATACTTTCCTTTTAAGTGTTTATTTTGTTAATTGGTGCATCATTGCACTATTTAACAAGGTTACTCCTTAATGACAGGTAGTGTTATATTTAATTTGGAACTCTTAACCTGTCAACTAATAAACTAGCCAACTATTTTTTCACCAAAAGCATTTAAATCAACTCCATCAAAATTTCCTGAGCTCATGAGTAGCAATACACTATTATTCCAGTTTTTATTTTCTAATAGGTTTACCAACTGTTTAGAATCATTAATTACCTCAACATTATCAGATGCAAAAGCCTTTTTAACTTCGATAGGTGTAATGTGTTCTAGTTTTTTATGTTCCAACGTATGTTCGCTATAGTAAACATAGGCTTCATCAGCATCGCTCATAGCATTTTCATACTCGCTTAAAAAATTTTTATTTAAACTGCTAAACGTATGTAATTCCATACAAGCTACTACTTTTCTATCGGGATACTGTTGTTTAACAGCTTTGGTAGTTGCTTTTAATTTAGAGGGTGAGTGTGCAAAATCTTTATAAACTGCAACCGTATTGTTCTTTGCAATTAACTCCAACCTTTTTGCTGCTCCTTTAAAAGTAGCAATAGCCTTGTAAAAATCGGCATCTTTAACGCCTAACTGATTACAAATTAATTTTGCTCCATTTAAGTTTTGTAAATTGTGTTCTCCAAAAACAATTAATGGAATATCTCCATCAGCTGTTTTCAGGTAGGTAGTTCCGTTGTCAATATAATATTCAGGGGTTGAATAAGCTACTTTGGTAATATTTTTTGTACTTGTTTCGGCTAGTTCTTTGAGTATCTTATCGTTTTCACAATACGCCAAAAAGCCATTTTCTTCAATTAAATCAATAAATATTTTAAACTGTTCCACATAGTTTTCAAATGTTGGAAAAACATTAATATGATCCCAAGCAATACCGCTAAGCAAGGCTATATTTGGTTGGTATAAATGGAATTTTGGTCTTCTATCTATTGGGGAAGAAAGGTATTCATCTCCTTCTAAAATAATAACCGGAGCGTCTGTAATTTTTACCATAGTTTCAAAACCTTCTAGTTGAGCTCCAACCATATAATCGACATCAATATTGGTTTTTTGTAACACATGCAACACCATAGCTGTTATAGAGGTTTTTCCATGACTCCCTCCTATTACTACTCTGGTTTTGTTTTTAGATTGCTCATAAATATATTCAGGATAAGAATAAATTTTTAATCCTAATGACCTTGCTTTTATTAACTCCGGATTATCATTTCTTGCATGCATTCCAAGGATTACAGCATTCAAATCGGTATGGATATTTTCTTCTTTCCAACCTTCTGTTTTGGGTAATAAACCATGTTTGGCTAACCTGCTTTTGCTGGGTTCAAAAATTTCATCATCAGAGCCTGTAACTTTATACCCTTTTTTGTGAAGAGCGATAGCAAGATTGTGCATGGCACTTCCACCAATAGCAATAAAATGAATGTTCATATTTGGCAATTATAGCATTGGTTATAAATCGGTTTCACTTTGAACTTTACCGCTAGCATATTTTACTTTTTTGATGGCTTTTCCGCTTTCATCATATTTAGTCCACGTTCCGATTCTTTCATAATCAAATAAGGCTTTGTTGTACTTCATTTCACCTTCTTCTTTAAGATTGCCATTTTTATAGTAATATTTTTGGTCATAAATTAACTTCTTTTTATCTGTTAATTCTAAGGTGTTTTCAGGCTTACCGTCTTCAAAATAATTGGCTTTAAAAATATAGTATAAAAAAGATTTGTGATATTCTTCGACAAACTCTATATTTCCATTTGGGTAATAATCTGTCCATTTTTGTGCCTCAGTTTCTACATATTCAATTTCAGATTTTGGCTTACCATCACTGTAATAAATTGACATTTTACTTTTTTTAAGGTCTGTTACTCTAAAGTTTCTCTCTACCGTTCCGTTTGGATAATAGTTTTTATAAACCTTTAGCTGACCATCAACATAAAAACCTTTGTGAAGCAATTGTCCACTGCTATAAAAATCTTCAATAAAACCATTGGCAGCATAGCCATTTTCATCATTCCTTACGGTATCTCTACCTAGCATCATGTTTAATGGTTCGTACATTTGAATACCAAATTTTTGATCAATTACTTCTTCCGGAGCATAACTTTTAGATTGAGCAAAAAAAGTTGATGTGTTTACTAATAAAATTGTGAATAAGGTAGTGTAAAATATTTTCATAGTTTTTGAATTTTATTTTTTTGTTACGGAATTTATCTCATTTGGGTTATGTTTTTCTGTAGATACAAGTTTAGCAATTTTAATATTAAAAACACCAAAAATTATAGTCATAATTGGGCTTAAAATATTAAAAAAACAATACATAAAATAATCACCAGTTGCCACACCCAAAACTCCTGAATGGTAAGCTCCACATGTATTCCAAGGAATAAGCACAGAGGTTACTGTTCCCGAATCTTCCAACGTACGGCTCAACACTTTGGGATGAAGCCCTCTTTCTGTATATATTTTACTAAACATTTTCCCTGGAACAACAATGGCTAAATATTGGTCTGAAGCAGTTACATTAAAAGTTATACATGTGGCGGTAGTAGTAGTTATTAATGAACCTGTAGATTTTGCTAATGGAATTAAGGTATTAGTAATGGTTTTTAACATGCCTGTTTTTTCCATTACTCCGCCAAAAATCATGGCACAGATAATAAGCCAAATGGTACCTAACATTCCGTTCATTCCTCCTGTTTCTAGTAATTCATTTACCAACTCGTTTTCTGTGGAAATACTCATATCTGTTGTCATAGCATTTACTATAACTTCATAAGCTGCTTCAAAAGTTAGTGAAGTGCTTTCTGCCAACGCAACAATTAAATCTTGCTGAAAAATGAGGGCAAACAAACCTCCTAATAAACTACCAATAAACAATGCTGGAATAGCATCCACTTTTTTTACAATCAGTAATATTACAACAACAGGAACAATAAACAACCAAGGGGTGATTACTATTTTTGATGCTATTGCTGTTTTTAGTTCATTTACATCAGTAACGTTACCGGTTGACTCAAATGTAAACCCGATAATTAAAAATATAATTAACGTAATAACAATAGAAGGAATCGTAGTTAATGCCATGTATTTAATATGGGTAATCAAATCTGTTCCTGCCATTGCAGGAGCAAGATTGGTAGTATCCGACAAAGGCGACATTTTATCTCCAAAATAAGCTCCTGAAAGAATTGCTCCTGCTACTATTCCTTTATTAAAACCTAATACATCTCCAATTCCTATTAAAGCAATACCAACCGTTGCTGCGGTTGTCCACGAACTACCTGTTGCCAAAGAAACTACTGCACAAATAATACAAGTAGCTACTAAAAATATTTTTGGATGTAATAAATCTAATCCATAATAAATCATTGCCGGCACTACTCCACTTATCATCCATGTTCCGGCTAAAGCACCAATCAATAGTAAAATAATAAGTGCCGGTAAAGCCGATTTAATGCTTTTTACAATTCCTTTTTGAATGGACACCCAAGTATATCCGTTGTACATTCCTATAGCGGCAGCAGTTGCTCCGGCAACTAATAACACTATTTGATTTGCTCCACCTAAAGCATTATCTCCAAAAACCAACACCACATTCACCACTAAAAGCAGTATTAATACAACTATAGGGATTAATGCTTGAAATAAACTTGGTTTTTTTACGGACTCCATGAAATATTTTTATGAAGCGTAAATGTAAAAATAAATTGTGGAACTAAAAAAATGATTGATGGGTTTGTTAGCAACTATTAATTTCTATTTCTCAATAGATTCGTTATCCCAAATGTTTTTTGAAATACTAACACCATTTTTAGAGTAGTAAACTCCACCCCATTTATAAAAAATTCTTTCATAAACATCTACATGATCTCCGGTAACTTTAATTCTTCTTATTATGATAGCATTTCCTGTTTCTCTTTCTTCTTCTGTAATTCCCTGAGGATATTTTTTATCAAATTGATCTAAGTTGCTTGACAGCTTCTTTTCGCCAACATAAACATCATATACTTCTTCCGAAGCTTTTGTTGATTTTTCAATTTGTTTGGCATTTAATTGAGATTGATAATCGCTATAAAACTGTTTTTCTTTTTGTAATCTTTTTTCAGCATTAATACTTCTTTGTTGTTGCTCTTTTGTTGGTTTGTTCAACTGTTCTTTTTGAGCAATAGCTTCTTGTTCGTTTTTAGAACGTTTAAAGTCAGCATCTTTCTGATACTTTTGTCGCTCTTTATTTAACTGAGCTTTATAATCCTTCAGTTCAGCAGTTGCTCTATCATTTTTTTGTTTTTCTTCAGCTATTCTTTTCTCATTGTATTGCATGTAAAGCAATTTATCAGCAGCTAATTTTTCTGCTTTAGCTTTATGTTTCTTTGTCTGCTCTATCTGCATCAAAGCAATTTGGTCAGCATATTTTTGAAGTTCTCTTCTGTTATCTTCTACTTTTTGTAAGGATGCATTTATTCTAACTTCTTCTAAAGCTGCTAAATCTTTACTATATTTTTTCACATCTATCTCTCTATCTTTTCTTTTTGCCTCATAATCTTTTTGGTTCTGTTGAATAGTAGCTTGCTGATTGTCTATTGTTTCTTGATTTTTCTGTCTTTTCTTATCTGCATTCTCTATCATTATCCATCTGTCTTCTTGAATATCGCTTTTGTAAGTATATAAATCTTCTACTTTTTGTTGATATCTAGGCTCGTTATCTTTAGCATATTTACCCATGTTTTCTTTTTGCTTATTGGCATAAGTATGAGCCTCTTTTGTTTTATCGTTAGCT
The DNA here is from genome assembly GCA_036567945.1 of Vicingaceae bacterium. Taxonomy (GTDB): domain Bacteria; phylum Bacteroidota; class Bacteroidia; order Flavobacteriales_E; family Vicingaceae; genus BRH-c54. The sequence goes on along the minus strand of DATCTM010000099.1, from coordinate 6,694 downwards.
GATTTTATGTTATTCGTTTGTTGCTGATTGTAGTATGCTTTATTGCTTTGAAGCTGTTTTTCATTTTCTAAATATTTTTTATCGCCCTCTTTTTGCATTTTTTCAATTTGCTCGTAAGTTGCTAAAATTTCATCTTGAGCCTTATTGGTTTTGTCAACATTGTATTTAATTCTAATTTCCTCTTGTTTGTTATAAGATTCCTTATCAGCTTGTAATTCTTTTTCATTTTCAAGATATTTCTTATCCCCTTCTTCCTTCAGTTTACTTATTTGCTCGTAAGTGGCTAAAATTTCATCTTGAGCCTTATTGGTTTTTTCTTTGCTTGTTGATACTCTTATCTCTTCTTGTTTATTGTAAATAGCTTTATCTTCAGCTAAAACTCTATCCTTATCTTTTTCTTTATCTTCCCATATCTTCATCATCATTGCTTCAATCTCTTTCTCTCTTTTATCATCAATTTTAGCTCTACTTCCCGGTGGAGGAGTATTGTTTTTAACTACTACTTCTTTCTCCTCTTTTTCTTTAGCTAACTTATCCAACATTGCCTCAATTTTCACTAATTGATCTTTAGGATATTGTTCCCCTTCAAATAGTACTAATGCTTCTTTGTATTTATCTTTAGCGTTTTCATACTTATTCAATAAGAACAATTTGTCTGCATCAAAAATAAGTTGGTCATACTTTTCTCGTTTTGCCTTTAAAGCCAACGCTTCACTTTTGTTTTTACGTTGTTCCTCAGCAATTTGAGCTAAAATATTATTTATTTCTTCAATTTTTTGTTGTGGATAAGCTTCACTAGGCATAATGCTCAACGCTTTTTTGTAAAAGTTTTTTGCTGTTTCGTAAGATTTAGAGCCAAAATTATCATCACCCATTTTTATAAAACTATCATACTCTGCTTTTTTCTGATCCTGAGCATTTGGCTTAACCGTAATTTGCTCCTTAATTTTGGCTGCCAATATTTTTTCTATCTCATCAATTTGGTTTTTAGGATAGGTTTCTGAAGACTTAACAGCAAGAGCATCTTTATACTTGGCCTTAGCTTGATCATAATTTTCTGCTTTAAAAGCATCATCAGCAGTAGCAATTAAAGCATTGTATTGATCGTTTTTCTCTTTTTCTGCTAATGCTTTTACTTTAGCTACATCTATGGCTTTTAATTGATTTTTAGGATATTCTTCATTCGGATAAATCATTAATGCCTCTTGGTACTTTTGAGTGGCTTTATCAAACTTATCTCCATAAAAATCAGCATCAGCCTGAGCAATTACCGCCTGATAGTATTCTCTTTTCTTTTTCTCTGCTTCTTTCTCTAATTCAGTTTCAGCAGATTGTTGAGCTAATTTTGCTAATAAATCATCAATCTCTTTAATTTTATTTTTAGGATATTGTTCATCAGGTTTAACCCCTAATGCTTCATTATACTTACCTTTGGCAGTCTCATAATTTTTACTCGACAACGCATTGTCAGCAGCAGTTATCAATCCATTATATTTTTCTTGTTTAGCTTTTTCAGCAGCTTCTTTACCTGCTAATTCAGCTAAAATGCCATCAATCTCACTAATCTTATTTTTTGGATGTTGTTCATTTGGTTTTACAGCCAACGCTTCATTGTATTTACTTTTAGCTTGGTCATAAGATTTATCATTAAAAGCCTTATCAGCCAAGGCAATCAGGCTATTATACTTTTCATCTTTTTCTTTATCAGCTAGTTTAGCTGCTTCTTCTTCCGCTTTCTTTTTCGCTATCTCTGCTAAAATTCCATCTATTTCTGTCAGCTTATCTTTAGGATATTGTTCGTTTGGCTTAACCCCTAGTGCTTCATTGTATTTGCCTTTAGCAACATCATACGATTTGTCAGCCAACGCTTTATCAGCCACTGCAATTGCTGCATTGTATTTTTCATCTTTCTCTTTTTGAGCCATCATAGCAGATTCCTCTTCTGCTTTTTTACGAGCAATTTCTGCTAATATTCCTTCAATCTCTTTCAGTTTATCTTTAGGATATTTTTCTTCAGGCTTCAACGTTAATGCTTCGTTATATTTGCCTTTGGCTGACTCATATGATTTTTCTGCAAGAGCCTTATCTGCTGCTGCTATGGCTGCATCATATTTTTGTTGTTTGGCTTTTTCTTCTGCTTCTTTTTTAGCTAATTCTGCTAAAATGCTTTCAATCTCATTAATTTTATCTTTCGGATATTTCTCTTCAGCTCTGATTCCTAGGGCCTCATTATATTTACCCTTAGCTGTTTCGTAATCTTTTGCTCCAAGAGCCTTATCTGCTGCTGCTATGGCTGCATCATACTTTTGCTGATTTGCTTTTTCTTCTGCTTCTTTCTTAGCCAATTCTGCTAATAATCCTTCAATTTCTGTCAGTTTTGTTTTAGGATATTGTTCATCAGGTTTTATTCCTAATGCTTCATTGTATTTTCCTTTAGCTACTTCATACGATTTTTCTGCAAGAGCCTTATCTGCTGCTGCTATAGCTGCATCATACTTTTGTTGTTTGGCTTTTTCTTCTGCCTCTTTTTTAGCAATTTCTGCTAATATTCCGTCAATTTCTGTCAGTTTTGTTTTGGGATATTGTTCATCTGGTTTAACTCCTAATGCTTCATTGTATTTTCCTTTAGCTGCTTCATACGATTTTTCTGCAAGAGCCTTATCTGCTGCTGCTATGGCTGCATTGTATTTTTCTTGCTTAGCTTTTTCTTCCGCTTCTTTTTTAGCTAACTCTGCTAAGATTCCATCTATTTCTGTCAGTTTTGTTTTGGGATATTGCTCGTTTGGCTTAACTCCTAGTGCTTCATTGTATTTTCCTTTAGCTACCTCATAGTCTTTTGCTCCAAGAGATTTATCTGCTGCCGAAATTAAGGCGTTATACTGCTCTGTCTTCGCTTTTTCTTCTGCTTCTTTTTTAGCCAATTCTGCTAATAATCCTTCAATTTCTGTCAGTTTTGTTTTAGGATATTGTTCATCTGGTTTAACTCCTAATGCTTCATTGTATTTTCCTTTAGCTGCTTCATATTCTTTTGCCGCTAATGCTTTATCAGCCGCTGCAATTGCTGCATTATACTTTTCTTGTTTAGCTTTTTCTTCAGCTGCTTTTTTAGCTAGTTCTGCTAATGCAGTTTCAATTTCTTTCAATTTAGTTTTCGGATAAGCTTCAAAATCCTTAAGTGCTGCCGCTTTCTCAAAGTCTGCTTTTGCTTTTTCATAATCTTTATTAATCATGTAAGCATCTCCTGATGTAATTAAGTCGTTATATTCTTTATCGGTTTTTTCTTTATTCTTAATAAGTTCATCAATCTCTTTAATTTTATTTTGAGGATAAGCTTCATTAGGTTTATAGCTAATCGCAGCATTGTACTCCATTTTAGCCTTTTCCCAATTTCTTTCTTTAAAAGCAGCATCGGCACGTTCTATTGCTGTTGCATATCTAGCATTTGCTTCATTTGCTGCGGCTAATTTGTCGGCTATTAATCCTAATTGAAACTGAGGATATGTTTCACTTGGCAATAACTTAGCGGCTTGTTCATATAACGGTTTTGCCTCTGCATAGCTTTTAGCATTAAAAAGTTTATCTGCAGAAGCTATTACTGTCGCATATTCTTTTTCTTTTGCTTTTCTGGCTGCCTCTTGTTCTTTACGTTTCTGCTCATGATCTTTTTTAAGTTGTTCTAATTCTTTTTGTATGGATTTGGTATAATTTGGATCGAAATCCATATACCCATAAGCAGGATCAAAAGCTACTTTTGCGATTGGCTTATCTAAAATAGACACATCTAAGCCTTCAACTTCTTCAAAAAGATTCATTTCCATAGGAAATTCAAAGCCATATTTAGCATCTTCAGGCGGTACATTTTTAGTAGAAAATTCTATTTTTTTTCCTGTAAATCCCGGTTTAGAAAACTCAACTAAATAAACAGCATCGGGAGGTAATTCCAACACAAATTCTCCATTTTCAGGGGTTGTAATAGTCTTCCAAACTGCCCCGTTTCGCTTAATAGTAATGGTTACTCCTTCAAACCTTTTCTTTGTGTCTTCATTTTTTACAGTCCCCTTAACATCTAGTTTCCACTGAGCTTTTAACTCAGTAGAGTACATCAGCATTGAAATCATCAATACCAACAATGAGATTATATGTTTGTTTCTAATCAACATAAAAGATAACTTACAAATATCGTAATTCCATATTAAAAACGAAAATAAGTTTAATAAAGTGTTAAACATTAATTTACATCTTATTAATGATATTTAGATGCAAAAACCATGAAAATTGAATAACTAAATTTGAGCTTTTATTTTTATACCTATATTTTTACACAAAAAAATAAGATGGAAGCTTCAACTATTTCTTATCATTTTGAAACAAAAGTATGGAAACACAATGCTCCGGCAAGCTGGTATTTTGTATCTGTACCAAAAAATTTATCTAAAGAAATCAGGTCTCTTTTCCAAAATTTAGAAGAAGGTTGGGGAAGAATGCCTTGTGAAGCTAAAGTTGGAAACACACTTTGGAAATCAGCTATTTGGTACGACACTAAACAACAATGTTATATTCTACCTCTTAAAGCCGATATTAGAAAAAAAGAACACATCGAAACTGAGCAAGATATAGTTGTTACCGTTTACTTATAATCTGAATTTTTATAACTTAGAAAGATTGTGCTATTACTAGGAAATCAGCTGCTTTAAGTGATGCACCACCAATTAAACCTCCATCAATATCGGGATTGGCAAAAAGTTCTTTTGCATTTGTAGCATTGCAACTTCCTCCGTAAAGAATAGAACAGTTTTGAGCCACCGCTTCACTATAAAATTCATTTAATACCTTACGAATAAAAGCATGCATTTCTTGAGCTTGTTCTGCTGTAGCAGTAACACCTGTACCTATTGCCCAAACAGGCTCATAAGCTATTACTACATTTTTAATTTCATTTTCATTCAAATGAAAAAGTCCTTCTTTTAGCTGTTGCTCAACCACATTAAAATGATTGTTTTCCTCTCTTTCTGAAAGCAATTCCCCACAACAAAAAATAGGAGATAAATCAGCAGCTAATACTCTATTTATTTTTTCTGCAATAATTGCATTAGTTTCATGATAATAAGTTCTTCTTTCAGAATGACCAACAATAACATAGTTTGCTCCACAAGATTTTATCATTTGTGCAGCTATTTCCCCTGTATATGCTCCTGATTCATGTTCAGAACAGTTTTGAGCTCCTAAAGCTATAGTAGAATTTCCTAATTGTTCTTTAAACAAAGGAATATATAAAGCTGGTGGATTGATAATTAGGTTAACACCGGAAACATTTTTTTCTATTATTTTAATGTCTTGTAGCAATTGTTTGGCTTCATCTAATTGCAAATTCATTTTCCAATTTCCGGCAACTATTTTTTTTCGCATTTCTTCAATTGTATTGGTAAAATAATAATCGGTTTACTTAACTCTAACTCTTGGGTCGAGCATTCCGTAAACGATATCTACAATAATATTTATAATCACAAAAATTGTTGATGTAAGTAAAACTCCTCCCATTACTATTGGTAAATCGTATTTTGTAAGTGCATCATACAACACCCAACCTAACCCTTTCCAGGCAAATATCATTTCTACAAAAAGTGCTCCTGCCAATAGGCTGGCAAACATTCCTGAAACAGCTGTAACAACAGGATTTAAAGCATTTTTAAGCGCATGTTTTATTACTACTACCATTTTAGATAATCCCTTGGCTCTTGCTGTTCTAATATAATCTTGAGACATTACATCAAGCATAGAACTCCTAGTAAGTTGTAAAATAGCTGAAATTGGTCGGATACCTAATGTAAATGCGGGTAAAACCAAGTTACTTAATTTCAAAATCTCTCCATTACCCAAATCATCATACTCAAATAAACTTCCCGTCATATTAAACAAGTTTATTCCTGTAGCCTGTGGTAAGGCAAAACCTATTAACCAAGAAATAATAATAGCTGAATAAAAAGATGGGATAGACATTCCTAATACAGATAAAAACAACAAGGATTTATCTACCCAAGTATCTTTCATTAAACTAGTTATAACTCCAAATAAAACCCCAAAGAAAGAAGCAAAGAGTATGGCTGCAACAGCTAATACTGCAGTTTCAGGTAAGTAATCGAGTAATATTTCCGAAACTTGCCGCTTAGTTTGGTAAGACCGCCTTAAGTACGGAACTTTAGTAACTAAAACGTTGTTTTCTCCAAAAGTAAAAAGTGTAGAGTAGGAATATTTATTATCATCTAAATACAAATAATGTTCTTCGTCTGTACTATGAACAGAAATAGGTGACAAATCATTCAGATACATTACAAACTGCGTTGAAAGTGTTTGATCTAGCCCTAAATCTTTTTGGATAACCCTAAGCGATTCCTCATCTGCTCTTTGTCCCATAAGCATACGAGCAGGATCGCCCGGCAATACGTTAAAAAGCAAAAACACTACTGTAATAACTCCCGCTAATACTAATAGTCCGTACAATATTCTTTTAGTAATAAACCGTGACACTATCCGTTATTTTTTTTAATAATTGACTTTTAACATCTTCATAATTTGGCAAATCGTTGGCATGCCATTTTGCCAATACTTTTCCTTGTTGCAACAACACTATTCCCGGATTTGCTCTAACAATTGTTTTCAATGTAATGGCATCACAAGAGTAAAAATCATAATTTAC
>DATCTM010000098.1:0-9504 GCA_036567945.1 Vicingaceae bacterium | reverse complement strand
TAGTCCATTTATAAGTATGCAACTGTGCAAAAACAGAAGTATTTAACAGTAATAAAACAATAAATAATCGTATGTTCATAGTTTAAAAAATTTGCTACGAATTTAACGAAAAAAGACAAACTTTATTGGTTTAAACAAAGCCCAGGTATTTTATAGAAATATATTATTTTAAATTACCTTTGACGCCAATAACCATTAAAATGTTTCCAACACTTAAAAACATAGAATTATTATTACAATCTTCTTTGGAATTGATGGAAGACAATTTGCCCGAAGCTATTCTTAAAGCACGTGAGGCAGAAAAAATTGCAACAGAAATTTTCGACACAAAAGCGTTGGCAGATTGCTCCAAACAAATCGCTCTTTGTTATTCTCAAGCTTCAAATTATATTGAAACGTTAAAAACTGTTTTACAGGCTCAAGAACTTTATCAGTCAATTAATGATTATAAAGGCGAAGCAGATTGCTTAAACATTTTAGGTGGAGTTTATAATTTTTTGAAAGATTACCAAAAACGATTGGAATGTAATTTAAGGTGCTTAGAGCTTAGAAAAAAAGTAAACGATAAAAATGGACAACTCAGTACCTACAATAATATTGGTGATACTTACACCGTTATGGGCGATTATGATAATGCCCTACGTTATTTTAATATTTGTTTAAGTTTTCCTGATATTACCACTCGAATTAAAGCCATTGTCCATCACAATATTGGAGAGGTTAATTTTTTTAAAAAAGACTACCCCAATTCTTTAATTTATTTAAATCAAGGGTTGGAACTAGGTAAAGAAAGTAATTATTGGCAAATTATTATTGCCTCCAGTACAATGATTGGAGCTATACATAATATCCAAAATAACACTACCGAAGCTATTGAAATATTAAATACGGCTTTAAAAGTTGCTCAAGAAAAAAAATCTATTGAAGAAGAAATTCCTATTTACAAAGAACTTTCCATTACCTATGCAAAACTAAATGACTTTAACAAAGCTTACGAATTTCTTAATCTTCATAACCAATATAAAGAACAACTTTTAGCGGATAATAATGCTCAACAACTCAAAAAAATTGAATTTAATTTTCAATTAAAAGCAATAACTTCCGAAACCGAAGAAACAAAAAGAAAAAACACACAACTTACTAAGGCTTTTAATAAAATTGAGCAACAACGAAATGAAATTGAATATAAAAATATAGCCATTACAGATAGTATTCACTATGCTAAAAGAATTCAATTAGCCATTATTCCCAGTGAAAACAAGGTTAAATCGCTACTTAATAACAGTTTTGTATTTTATCAACCAAAAGATATTGTTTCAGGCGATTTTTATTGGACAGAAAAAATAGGTACTAAAACATTTTTTGCTGTTATAGATTGTACCGGACATGGAGTTCCTGGAGCTTTTGTTAGTCTTATTGCCTTTAATTTGTTGAACAAAGTAGTATTAGAAAAACAAATCTCTAAACCATCAGAAATTTTAACTCGATTGGATGAGTTATTAATAGGGTTGTTTAAAAAATCAGATGAAAATATTAGAGATGGGTTTGACATGGGGTTATGTTGTTGGGATAATGAAGACAATACATTAAATTTTTCTGGAGCTAATCATTCTCTTTTTAGGATAATTAATAATGAATTGATAGAAATTAAAGGTACTAAAGCATCTATAGGTTACTCCTTATATGAGACCAAACATATTTTTAAAAACCATACCTTTAAATTAGAAAATGGAGAAACTATTTATTTGTGTTCTGATGGATTACCGGATCAATTTGGAGGAGAAAAAGGCAAAAAACTAAAGTGGAAAGGTTTTAAAAGTTGGTTAATAGAAATTCAATCTGCCTCTATGGATAAACAAAAAAATAAAATTCATCAACTTTTTAAAAATTGGAAAAAAGACCAAGAGCAAATTGATGATGTTTGCATGTTAGGAGTTAAGTTTTAGCCACTTTTTACGTTTAATTTGATTACATCCACCAAAGCTAAAACGCTAATCATTAATAACACTAAAGCTGGAATTTTGTATCTTACAATAGCTCCCATAACCGGAGTTGTTATCCCTACAAACACTAAAATTAATAAAGCAGATGTAAACCCAAAAGCCACTAAATTGGAATTAAACTGCTTTTTACGAAACAAAATAGCCACTAATAACATTAATAAAATAAAAAAGTTTTCAATTCCGCTTATTAAAAGTAGAGGGTTTCTTGACGAAAACAAAAAAGGTTTAAACATAGCATAATACAACGCTTTTGGTACGTGCAAAGCAAACGAAACAACGTTTCCATCTAGTTTATTGGTATGAATTAAACTTCCTGATGCAGGCTGATTAAATGTTACTTTAAAAACCGTTGTATCATCATTATAAATAATAGGTACAAAGTTGTTACTACCTTTCTCTCTAAATTCTATTAGCGTGTTTTTAGGAAGTTTACAAAGTGTATCATTAATAAAAATAATTGATGCTTTATTTTCATACGGAACTCGAATTTCGCCTTTATCATCATACATATAAACTCCACCATGAGCCATATTAATAAAGTTGTTTTGTTTAGTGGCAATTTGATTGATAAGCTTATATTTTGGAAATAATTCTCCAACAGAAATCCCAATTAACACAATGAAAAAATAACCTAAAACATAACTTAACAAAACACGTTTCCATTGGTATTTTTCAATAATAAAATAAATGAGTAATGCCGGAATGATGAGTAAAAATATATACGGCTTGATGCTTAACATGATTAGTATTGACAACAGTAAAAGAAAAATATATTTTACCGATTGGAAAACGTGAATAAGCTTAAAATAGGCATACAGAAATAATCCTAACCCGAAAAACAAAATGCTTTCTTTGCTTACTCCTGTTGACCAAAATAATACCGATGGGACAAAAAACACTACTAAAAGCAATAACTTTTTATGCTCAAAAAATCGTTCAAAAGCTTTGTACAAAAAAGTAAATCCTACAAACGATAAAAAAGTAAACACTACTAAATGAACACCATAATAACCAAATGACACAAAATGCAAAAGTGTATTCAGTTTAATCATTAACCTACTATCATTATAAAGTTCGTTTGGATTGGAATTTACCCAAAAATTTAATTTATTGATATAAACTTCTTGAATAAGAGAAGTTTCTCCACCAAATATCAATCTAAAAAAATCCGCAGGGCTTTCATGGAAAAGTTGAAATAAAACTACACTATCATCAAAAAACTTAAAAATATCAGCAGTTGACCTATCTTGGTAATAAAAAGTATATAACAGAAAAAAGGCTAAAGCTACGGCTACTTTAACAGTAAAAACTAAAGGCAACAACTTTTTTTTAAGAAATGAAAAATGAAAAAATGGATGCTTATAAATGATATAGCAAAAGGCTAAAAAAAATACAATTGGCAGAATAAATTCAAACAATGTTTATCGTTTAATAACTTTAGGCACTTTAAAGAAGTCGGTATCTTTATCAGGAGCGTTCTTTAAAGCTTCCTGTTGCGATATTTCTTGTAATGGCTCGTCTTTCCTTAATGTAGGACGTTCGTTCAGCATATACACTAATGGCTCTACATTTTCTGTATCAACTTCATTCAATTTGTTTACAAAATCTAACATTCTACTCAAGTCTTGTTGAATAGAAACTGCTTGTTCCTCATTAAACTCCAATTTAGCTAAAGTGGCTATTTTTTTTACAGTTAACTTATCTACGGCCATGTTTTTCTAATTCTTTATTAATTATTGCATAAACTTTATCCTGTAAAAGTATTAAATCTTTTTCAGTTAATCCGATTGTAGGAATTGGCTCGTGTATAATTGCTCTAGCTATTCCCGGTCCGGCTTTCCCTGAAAAAAGCCCTTTCATCTCTAACCTTTTGTAATTATCTAAAAAAGTAATAGGAATAATTGGTATTTGGTTTTCAACGGCTAACTTAAAAGCTCCACTTTTAAAATTACCCAATTGAGGCGTATTTTTGGGAATTGTTCCTTCAGGAAAAACTACCACACTATTTCCTTTTTTAAGTTCCTCTGCACATCTATCCATTGCTCTTTTACCGGAAATTCTACTTTTTCTGTTTACCGTAATATTCATATTTTTAAAGAATATATTAAAAATAGGAACTTTTCCTAACTCTTCTTTCCCCATAAAAACAAAATAGTTTTTAAATGTTTGATAAAGAATTACAATGTCTAAAAAAGACGTATGATTGGGTGCTATAACATAGGTTTGATTTTTATCTATGTTATGTCCGTTATAAAGCTTAACTCTTATTCCAGACAGAATTAATAATATTTTGGTATGGAAATATAATAACCTAAATGCTTTTTTAAACTTTCGTTCTTTTCCTTTTCTAAGGTAGTTACTATAAAACGGATAGAAGAGCAATAAAAATACAATAAAGCACACAATTACATGTAGTTTCCATATTCCTCCAAGTATTTCTTTTACTTTTCTCATAAGTGTACAAAAGTATTAAAGATATTGTTATGATTTATTAATCTATTTAAGTGTAGATTAAATTCAAAAAAATTATTTTTGCTGCATGGCAAGAATATTAACAGGAGTACAAAGCACAGGAACTCCACACTTAGGAAATTTATTGGGAGCGATACTTCCTGCAATAGAAATGGCTAATGACCCTAAAAACGAAGCTTTTTTATTTATTGCGGATTTACATTCGTTAACCCAAATAAAAAACAAAGAAACATTAAGAGATAATACTTACAGAACAGCTGCTGCCTGGTTAGCATGTGGATTAAACCCGGAAACTACGGTGTTTTATCGTCAGTCAGATGTACCAGAGGTTGCTGAATTATCTTGGTATTTAAGTTGTTTCTTTCCCTTCCAAAGACTAACATTGGCTCATTCATTTAAAGATAAGGCCGACCGTTTAGAAGATGTTAATGCCGGATTATTTACCTATCCTATGTTAATGGCTGCCGACATTTTACTTTATGAAGCTAACTTTGTTCCCGTAGGAAAAGACCAATTACAACATTTAGAAATCACACGAGATGTTGCCAGCAGATTTAACCACATGATGGGAGAAACATTGGTTTTACCGGAACCTATTGTTCAAAAAGATACCATGTTAATTCCAGGAACAGATGGTGAAAAAATGAGTAAATCTAAAGGAAATTTGATTAATATCTTCTTAGATGATAAAGCATTAAGAAAGCAAATCATGTCTATACAAACTGATAGCACTCCTTTAGAAGAGCCAAAAGATCCTTCTACCTGTGTAGTTTTTAAATTATATAGTTTTATTGGAAATGAAGTTCAGGTAAATGAAATGAGAAAAAACTATGAAGGGGGTAATTATGGTTACGGACATGCTAAACAAGCTCTTTACGAATTAATATGCAGTAAATTTGAAAAAGAAAGAACTACTTTTAATCATTACATAAATAATACTTCCGAATTAGAAAGTGCTTTAAAGTTAGGAGCAAACAAAGCAAGAAATATTGCTACTCCTGTTCTTAAAAAAGTAAGAGAACAACTCGGTTATTAATTTTATAGTAAAACCCTTTCAAGAAAAAAGTGTAATATAAAAAAAGCTGCTAAAATATTTTAGCAGCTTTTTTTATAAATATTATGATGTACATTTAGAAATGCCATACATCATGTTCCATATTAAATATCTCTTCTTTTACTTGTTCAGCTTCTAACAATCTATCAATTCCCATTTTGTAGTCAATTAACATTCTGTCATAAACATTAGATCTTTTAATAATATAACTGTTGAACATTCTTTTCCAAAAGATATCTTCAAAAGTTCTACGTTCTGCATCATTCTGTCTATTAAACACATCATAATTAGCGAAAACATAACGAGCTTCAGGGAAATATATCCAAAAAAGGCTTTTTAACCCTTTAAATTGACCATTTTCATCTAACACACTCACTAATGGTGCTATTCCCATAATTCTAACATCCATTATTGAACGCTCTCTGTCAAAAAACCAATCTTCCTTTATATGATATTTCACAACATCCACACTAGAAATCTCTTGATAAGTGTTAGTTTCAACTAATTCAAAAGTTTCAGGATCTTCAACAAGAACTGAAATAGTATCGCCCATTTTTGCCATAGCTTCAGAAGGAGTCAGTTTAATTTTAAACTCATCATCACTTGGATCGTAAGCTGATAACTCACCTGCAAGAACAGCATCTTTAATCACATCAAAAAGCGATTTTCTATCATCAATTTTTGTAGTAGGATAGTATAGGGGATGATTAATTTTTTCTCTTAAATCAATTTCTCTCCATATTCTTCTATGCCACATTACATCTTGTTCTCTTACATGAGTATATGGAATAACGCGCCTGGTAGGTGTATTTTCTTTAACCCAAGGTTTATCTAATACTTTCAAATCTTGTGCAGACAAACTCAATCCAGAAGTCAATAATACTCCTACCAACAATAATGTGCCAATTTTGATTAATTTCATAATATACCTCCTTCTTTATGGTTTATGTTTGTTTATTCGTCTAAATAGTAAAATTATATTACAGTTATAATAATTGGAGCTAAACTTCTTGTAGTACCATCAGGCATTTTACATTTAATATCTTCAATATAAAATTTCTGGTTTCTAGTAGCACCACTTATCATATTTTTACATGTGCTATTTAATCTAAACCCATTTACTTTCTCTTCAGTAATCATTCCTGATTTTACAGTTGAAAATTTAAAAGAAGATACATTAACATTAACTTCAAAATCAAAATTATCCATTTGTGCTTGAACAGTACTTGCTGCATTTAAAGCCGCTTTTTTAATAGGAAAAGAACCTGATTTTCCAACAATCGAAGAAACTGGATCAGGAATTCTTTTTACTCTAAACTCAGAACTTCCAAGTTTTACTTTCTTTCCACTTTCATCTTCTCCAGTAACTGTAATAGTAACTGTTTTTGCAGTTTTTGGAGGACGCATCACATAACCCTTAGATGTTTTGCTCAATCCTGGACCTGATGCTGTAAAATTAGGCATCGGAGCTGATACAGAAACCGGGTTGTCAACACCAATATAAAATACATTCATTTTTTCAGCAGCTACTGTTGTAGAAGGTCTTCCTACTTCAAAAGTATGATCAAAAGGATAAATTTTTGGTCCTTTTTTAGTTTTAACCTTAATTATTCCTTCCCACTCATGTACCCCAATTCCTTCCTTTATTTTTAAATAACCTTTACCAGCTTCTACTTCTTTAAGCTCAAACCACCCTCCTTTTTTAAAATCTTCCCAAGTCTCACCTTTAGTTCCTTGCATAATTTTAGTTTCATCTGTTTCTCCTTTTGCAACTAAAGCACTATCATATTTTCCAATGTAAATTTCTGGATTTTCAATATCATTATATGCAGCTGTAAAAATCTCAGCAGCGAAAGAATCTCCATCTAACACATACGCTTTTTTAGCAAAAGCAAAACCATCTACTTTACTAAATGATACAGAACCTGCATCAATGTTTTCATAAAGCTTAGCTACCGCTTCAGCTTCAGCACTTCTAACATCAGATTGTAATTTTGATAAAATAGTAATTACTGCGGCTAGAGGTACATGATAAAAATTAGCAGATTCCCAATTTTTATCATCTCCTGATCCTTTTGGTGGGTCAGGTGTTTCCAAAACATCAAGAGTTTGTTTCATCATATCTTGAGCTTCTTTATTTTCACTAAATAGTGCTAGTATATCATCTCTATATTTATTGATTTTATTTTTTAAATCAACAGCCGACCATTCTCCATCTTTAGGTTTTGCAGGATCAGCTAAACCCATAACTAAAGTTGGAATATCATAATTATCTTTACTCTGAACTTTACTGATATGGAACAAGCTATCGGGTGCACCATCAGGCAAACCATCAGTTTTTTTGATTAATTGTCTTTTCAATTCAGCAATATGATTATATAAATCATCTGACATTTTTTTTACATTATTTGCTTTAGCTTGATAAGGTTTTGCCGCATCACTATCAGCAGCAGCACTAGCAAATGCCGTATAATAAATCCCTGTTTTATCCGCAAATGATTCGGTTGAATTCTCAATACCTCCATTCACTACAATAAAAGCATCTAAAATATCTTTAGAAACGTTCATCGCTAACAAAGCAGTTAATACTAGGTACATCATACCAATCATCTTCTGCCTTGGTGGTAAATCTCCTCCACTCATAATTTTATAATTTTAAATTAAGTTAAACAAAAAAATAATTAGTTACGATTTCATTGCAGTAAGCATGTTACCATAGATGTTATTAAGAGCTGACAAGTTAGTAGATAACTCAGCAATATTGTCTTTATAACGTTTAGTATCTTCTACAGAATCAGATAAGTTAGTCATTAATGCAGTAATACCGGCATACATAGCTTGCATTGTTTCTGATTGCTGTTGAGAGCCTTGTAATTGAGACTCGTAAGAAGCATTTAATGCTTCTAAAGTAGATGCCATTTTCTTTAGGTTGTCACCCGTAGAAGCACCAGATTCAGCAGCACTTGAAAGCCCTGTTAAAGCTTGAGAAGCTTCTTCATAAGTTCCTGCTAAAGCAGTTACTTTAACAGATGCATTTTTTAAACTGTCAGCATACTCATTTGTAGCAACAGATGCATCAGAAATTTCTGATAATTTATTAGCATTTGTACTTAAACTTCTTAACCCTTGCCCTAAACTTTCAATTAATTCAGGTCCGATTTTAGCCTCTTCTAACATGTTGTCTAATTGCTCAACAGCACTACCTTTTTTTCCATGTCCATGACCATCCTCATCATCCATTCCGGCTAATTCCGGATACGCTAATGTCCAATCTAATGGTAAATGTTGTGGTTCAAATGCCGACACAAGGAAAATTAATGCTTCAGTACTTAATCCAATAACAAGCATTGGACCTGCACCAGGCCAGTGCATAATTTTAAATAGTGCTCCAACAATTACAACTGCCGCACCTGCACCATAGAGAATCCCCATGATGGTTTTACCTTTTTTGGTTTCAAATAAAAATTCAATAAATCCCATAATTTTAATTTTTAAAAGTTAATATATAATTTAGATAGGTTTTACGTTTATAAAATTCTACAAATTGTCATCTTTTGCTCTTCCTAAGTAGGTCATTACACATCGAAATCCGATATAAGATTTAGCTGTATCCTGATATTCATAAGTTCTTGTTCCTGTCTGAAGGTAGTAACCTATATCTTTCCAAGAACCACCTCTGATTACTTTTCTTTTCAACACTTCAGGCTCATCATCTTTAGCGTCATACATATAATCAGGATTTAAATCATGAGCAAAATTATAAGCAGACTCATCAAAAGCATTACTTGTCCATTCAGCAACATTTCCCGCCATACAATACAAACCATAATCGTTTGGATTATATGAATTGATTTTTACAGTATGGAAACCACCATCATCAATATAATTTCCTCTCATAGGTTTAAAGTTTCCTAAGAAACATCCTCTAGCATTTCTAATATAAGGGCCTCCCCAAGGGTATGGACTTAAATCTAA